>JBPCIP010000219.1:0-9144 GCA_051006195.1 Pyrinomonadaceae bacterium | reverse complement strand
AACCACGTGCTGCTGCCGCCGATGCTGAAGGCGATCCTGGACTCGCGCGACGTCAAGATCGACGGCTTCATCGGCCCCGGCCACGTCAGCACGGTGATCGGCACGCGCCCTTACGAATTCGTCGCGCGCGACTACGGCAAGCCCGTCGCCGTATCAGGGTTTGAGCCGCTCGACATGCTGCAATCAATTCAGATGGTCGTCAAGCAGTTCGTCGAAGGGCGTGCCGAAGTGGAGAATCAATACGGGCGCTGTGTGAGCCGCAACGGTAATCAAAAAGCTCTGGAAGTCCTTACCGAAGTCTTCGAGCCGCGCGATTAATTTGAGTGGCGCGGGCTTGGCTCCATCGCGCACAGCGGCATGAAACTTCGGAAAAAATACGCTGCCTTCGATGCCGAGGTTAAATTCAGCGTGCCGGGCTTGACGATAGCCGACCCGAAGGCGTGCCAGTGCGGCGAGATATTGAAGGGGGTGAAGAGGCCGTGGGAGTGCAAAGTGTTCGGCACGGCCTGTACGCCCGAGACACCCATCGGCTCGTGCATGGTCTCCAGTGAAGGTGCTTGCGCCGCCTACTATAACTTCGGTCGGCTGTCGAAGATCGCCGAGCGTTCGGTGTGAAGCGCGTGACAATGGTAAATCTCTCGTCTTGTTATGCCGTGCGGTAAATTGATGGCGTCAATGGAGGTGTCAGATGCATAACGAATTTACAGCCATTATTGAGCAGGACGAAGGTTGGTATATCGCTTACTGTCCTGAAATTCCCGGAGCCAACGGGCAAGGTCGCACTGTTGAAGAATGTCGCACTAATCTCGCCGCAGCTATTGCTTTGATTCTTGAGGATAGGAGAGAAGATGCGTTGCGCGGCGTGCCGCCGCGATGCCATTCGTGAAATGGTTGTGGTCGGATGAAGCGCGGTTGATCGCTCTGTCTTGGGTTAAAATGTGGACTGCACTTGGGGGATACTGTGTGAGTAAAAGAGCAAGTTGCAGAACAGATTGAGCGGTTGAATGAAAGGTTTTTATGAACGCAACTTTAACCATTGAATTGCCTGAAGAAGTCAAAGCGACACTCGATAAAGCCGCTCGTGAGGAAGGAGTTTCCGAAAACGCTTTCGTCGTTCTCGCGTTGCGAGATTATTTGTTTCTGCGGCGTTTTAGAAAATTGCGCGAGCGAATGATCGCGGAATCTGAAAAAACTTATACTGATGAAGAAGTATTCGACCTTATTTCGTGAGAACGGTTCCCGACACAAATGTTCTGATTGCCTCATTGATTTCTCGCGGATTGTGCCACGAGTTGGTGGCACACTGCTTTTTGAATCACACACTCATTACTTCCGAGTTTATTCTTGGCGAAGTGAAAGAAAAGCTGATTGAGAAATTCAAGCATTCGCCGGAAGTCGCCGAAGAAGCCGTCGCTTTGTTTCGCTCACGGATGGAAGTTGTCACGCCTGTCAGCCTTTCATCTCCGGTTTGCCGAGACCCGGACGATGACAACATTTTGGCGACGGCAGTAGTCGGAAATTGCGAATGTATTATCACTGGCGACAAAGATTTGCTTGTTCTCAAACAGTTTGGCGACATAAAGATTTTTAGTCCGAGCGAATTTTCCGTGCAAGAAAAGACCGAATGAAGAAAGAGACTGCTAAAGATAACCATCGAGAAAATGATGAGATGTTGCCCGAATATGATTTTCGCGGCGGAGTGCGTGGCAAACATTACAAAGCGTATCGGCGCGGGCATACGCTGACGATTCACAAAACCGATGGAACGACGGACGTGCGCCATTTCAAGCTCGAAGAAGGCGCAGTTATGCTGGAGCCGGACGTGCAAGCGTATTTCCCGGATTCAGAAGCAGTGAATAAAGCGTTACGCGGTTTGATTACATTGCTGCCAGGAAAACCAAAAACAAAAGCAAAGGTTTAACTTCTCTGCGGTCGGCTGTCGAAGATCGCCGAGCGTTCGGCGTGAAGCGCGTGACAGTCGGCGTGGAGAGATAATCGGAAAGACAAATTCGATGACTGGTCGCAGCGCTACGCGAGTGTGAAAGATATGACGACAGAATTCACTCCTTCGCCCCTTTTCGCGCGTGTGGAGCGGGCGCGGCGGAGAAAGCACAAATTCAGGGATGAGCAGATCACGCTGGCGCACGGCAGCGGAGGCCGTGCCATGCACGAATTGATCGAAAATCTCTTCCTCGAATACCTGCGTAACCCGCTGCTCGAAGCACTCGAAGACCAGGCGGTGTTTGAAGTCGGAGACGGCGGCGGGCGTCCGGCTCGCCTCGCTTTCACGACGGACTCTTACGTGGTCACGCCCATCTTTTTCCCCGGCGGCGACATTGGCCGTCTCGCCGTCAACGGCACGGTCAACGATCTCGCGATGAGCGGCGCGCGTCCCCTCTATCTGTCCGCGGGCTTTATTCTGGAAGAAGGTTTTCCCGTGGAGGATTTGAAACGCATCCTCACGTCAATGCGCGCGGCTGCCACACAGGCGGGCGTCGAAGTGGTGACGGGCGACACGAAGGTGGTGCAGAGAGGGAGCGCGGACAGAATTTTCATCAATACGTCGGGCATCGGCGTCATCGAATCCGACATCCGGCTTTCCGCCTCGCGCGCACAGGCGGGAGACAAAGTTATCGTGAGCGGCCATCTGGGAGACCACGGAACAACCATCATGATCGCGCGCGGCGAGTTGGAACTGGAGACGGACATCGAAAGCGACACCGCGCCGCTCGGCGCGCTCGTTCGCGAGATGATCGAAGAGGCCGGGCGCACGGGTTCGATAGATGCCATTCATTGTTTGCGTGACCCGACGCGCGGCGGCGTGGCGACGACTTTGAACGAGATCGCGCTCAGTTCCGCAGTCTGCATCGAGATCGAGGAAGACCGCATCCCGGTGCGTGAGGAGGTGCGCGGCGCATGCGAAATTTTAGGTCTCGATCCGCTCTACGTCGCAAACGAAGGAAGGCTGGTGGCGATTGTCGCAGCCAACCTTGCCGAACCGCTCATCGCGCGCATGCGAGCGAACCCCTATGGGCGCGACGCCTGCATGATCGGCGAAGTGAAGCCTGAACCGCAGGGCATCGTGGCGATGCGAACCGGCTTCGGCGGCACACGCATCGTCGATATGCTCGTCGGCGAACAGTTGCCCAGAATCTGTTGAAAATCGCCAGTCGTGCTTTTCGTATGTGGCTTGGCCGGGAAATTTTCGCGGAAGCCTCCCGGCAACAATCTTTCACCCACCGAGGGAGAGTTTCCCGCTTCATCCTGCATACCATTCATCCCTGAAATCGACTTCTTCGTCACAAACTTCTTTTCTTCCTCTCACCATCCGTATAAGAATCTTCCACGCGGGGCGCACGCTTTTGAGAAGCGATAGTGGAGAGTAATGATTTGTTCCTGCCCGACTCAAGAGCGTCAGCAATCCAGAGTAGGAGTTCAAAATTCATCGTGTCACATTTGAGCGCACCAGTCGCAGACATCGACGAAGTTCTTGCGCCCCGGCAGGAGCGCGATAATTTCGAGGAACCTGTCGCGCCCCTGCCGGAGAGCCGCGCGGGAGAGCGCACGCCCCCGCTCCGGCTCATCCTGCACCCGGCGGAAATTGAGCAGCAGGAGATCGCGCTCCTGCCTGTCCTGACCACTGCCGGGGATGTACGCGAGGTCGTGCAATACCTGAAGAAAAAACCGAACGGAGTAAGCATCTCCGGGGCAATGGAGGACGTGAAGCGGCGCGTGTTTGAGCCGAAGAAAATCGCCGCTTACGAATTCTGGGGCATCGTCGCCCCGCAGGAAGGCGGCGGCGACCGTTTGCAACTGACCCGGCTCGGCTGGGAGTTTGCGCGCAAACTTGAACCCGCAGCCGAAGCTTACCGAAACGTGCTCGACGGCGTCGCGCCGTATCGCTGTGTGTTGGAATGGATGCACCTGGAGAACCTCGACCTGGTGACTCACATCGAAGTCGCCGCTCGCTGGCAGGAGCTTTGCTTCACGGGCATCCATCAAGATAAGAAGACGTTGGAAGGCAACGTCGTTTGCTTTTTTCATCTGTGCCAGGCGGGTGGACTGGGAACGATGACCATCGGCAAGCGCGGACAGCCCGCGCGTTTGCGCGTCGAGCGCGATGAATTGGCCGATTTCATCACAGGCCGCACGCCGCCGGCGCAGCCTGTCTCACCCGGAGTTGAGAAGGAAATTTTCTCCCGCCTCTCCCCGCCTTCGGATTCGGTGGTCCAACGAACAAAAGTCGCGGCTGCCGAAAGCATGCGGTTCCTGATTTTGTGCCCCGCCGTGAAGAAGCTGCATGACCAATTGCAGGCGGCGCTTGAACTGGCCGGAATCGAGAGTCGCTTTTTGGACGTGAGCGAAACCGGAGAGTTGATCGCTTCGGGCGAAACGTTACAGGCCATGCGACAGTGCGCCGCAGCAATTGTCGTCGTGACCGACGACGATTGCTGCGAAGATGGGGCGGGCGGGTGCGTGCTGAAGCAAAACATTCTCATCCGCATCAACAGTGCCTTCGTGCTCTACGACCGGCGCGTGGCGCTGCTCTGGGAGAGCCGCTTTCCTGTGCCAGATTGCCTGGCGTCGCTGCCTCATTGCACTTTCGAGGGCGATGAACTGACATGGGATGTTGGGGTGCGACTCATGCGCGTCATCAAAGAATTTCAGGGGCTGGCCCGACGTAGTGATGCCCGACGTGATGAATGTGGGGCAGGTTGAAGAGCCGGGTTTACAACCAGCCACAAATCACACAGAGCGCAAACAACTCTCTCTGTGTGCTATGGCTGGCATTGGATTTTGAAATACCCTCTGAGATATTCTTTCTGCTACGCGGCGAATCCGGCCAGCCGAATCGTTCATGCGAAGTATCATCACTCTCTCTTTCTGTCTCTTGGCGCTCATCACGACCGCTCCATCCTCCGGCGGACAAATTACAGGTGAGCGAGAAACGCAAGCACAGATTCCCGATAATTCCGGCTTGAATGCGGCGGCGGAACTCCCGCAGGGTAAACTCAACGAAAGAATCGTTTCCCGCACCCGTCCGGAGCAGAGCTACGCGCTTTATCTGCCGTCCGTTTACACGGCGCAGAAGAAGTGGCCGATTCTCTATTGCTTCGACCCGCTGGCTCGCGGCGGCGTGGCCGTCGAGCGTTTCCGGGAGGCGGCGGAGAAGTATGGCTGGATCGTGGCTGGTTCCAACAACTCGAAGAACGGATCGTTGCAGCCTTCGCTTGCCGCCGCCGACGCGATGTGGGAGGACACCCACGCGCGCTTCTCCATCGACGACCGGCGCGTCTACGCTGCCGGTTTCTCCGGCGGTGCACGCCTCGCAGTTCGTTTCGGTTATCTCTGCCGTAACTGTCTGGCCGGGGTCATCGCCTGCGGCGCGGGATTCCCCGTGGACATCGCGCCTTCAGCCGACATGCCCTTTCCGCTCTTCGCGATGGCCGGAACCGACGATTTCAATTTCCC
Organism: Pyrinomonadaceae bacterium; assembly: GCA_051006195.1. Classification (GTDB taxonomy): domain Bacteria; phylum Acidobacteriota; class Blastocatellia; order Pyrinomonadales; family Pyrinomonadaceae; genus JAIVJZ01. The sequence goes on along the minus strand of JBPCIP010000219.1, from coordinate 3,672 downwards.
CGAAATGAAACGCCTCGCCGACTCGCTCAAAAAGTTTGCCGTCGCGCATCGTCTCGCCATTTTCGACGGCGGGCACAACTGGCCGCCCGCCGCAACTTGCGCCGAGGCCATCGAATGGATGGAACTGCAATCGATGAAAACCGGGCGGCGCGGTCGGGATGAAGCGTTGGTGGAAGAACTCCGGCGCAGGCGAGCGCGAGCAGCGCAAGACGCCGAAGCGGCGAAAAAGTTGTACGAGGCATACCGTCATTATCAAGCGGGGGCGATTGATTTCCGGGGCTTGCGCGATGTGGCGGACTTTGAGCGCAAGGCGATGCAATTGGAGGCGACCAAAGAGATCAAGCGAGAGTTGGACGACGAAGGCGGGCAGACCAGGCGACAACAAAGACTCGTGGCTGAACTGCTCGATCTGCTCCGGCAAAGTCAAGACCTGGAGCAACGCGCGATTGCTTTCGCATCGTTCAAAAGGGGCGTGGGGGATTTGAAAAAGCGAGCGCGGGGAGCGGAGGATTCCGGCGAGCGGCGCATCGCCCGGCGCGCTCTCAATGAAGTTTTCGCACAACTCTACGAAGGGGCGTCGAATCTGCTTCAGCGCGGCGAGAACTACGCGCTCGCCGCCTCGACGCTCGAAGTGGTGGCGGAGATCGCTTCGGACAATCCGCAAGTTTTCTACGATCTCGCCTGCGCCTACGCGGGCAACCGGGACAAAAGAAAAGCGTTGGACGCGCTGAAGAAAGCGGTCGAGAGGGGATACACGAATTTAACTGCTTTGACGAGCAATGCGCTGCTCGATTCATTGCGGGGCGAGTCCGGGTATCAAAAGCTCATCGAATCTCTCAGTCAAAAGCAGTAGTCGTCACCATCACGACAATCATTTATAAAAGTCTGGACTTGACCTTACAGACAGTGGCTTACGGTCGATACTTATCTGACAGCAAGACCGTCATAAGTCAGAATCTCGATGGTTTTGGTTCGTTTCGCTCGCGGGGGTATAGGAGCACGGTAATTCCATACTTGAACTTTTTTGTAGAATTACGTATTGGACCTTACAGTTGAAATTATAGCGAATCGCAATTACGTGTAGCCGGGAGGTGCCAAACCAAAAGAATAGCGCGGTAGTGCAGAGATGAATTGGCTTAAACAGTCATTCTGTGTGTGGAGGCATTGCGAATATGCGACAGCAATTCGCGTATTGTTTTCCACTGCTGAGAGGCAGTGCTCCACCTCACCAAAAACCTTTCGCGAGCGGCGGAGAAGCCCCTTGATTTATCAATGGGGAGGAACCGCCATTAAAGGAACAGCACAACGATGGAAACCACGTTGTATTGCTCGTTTAATTCAAGCAACCCCGTCGTGAGACAGTGTGTGCCCGAACATTCCGCAGAGACTCGTCTAAAGTTCCGCGAGGGACGGACACCGCGAAGTAGCGTAGGTGCTGTGCGAGTCCGCAGGGCGCAAATAAGGCTCGCAACCTTTGTAACCCGCCCCAACGACCTCAAGGTTTAGCGGAAATAACCTTGCTCTGTGATGGTCAAATTCTCGCGTCATACGTCGTTTTAAGGTCAGCCTGCAAAGCTACCGAGTACGTCAGATTAGCAGGGAAAAGCCCCTCAATTTATTGATGGGGTAAGGTTACTTGTCTTACTCTGAAGACAATTTACGAGGTGAAAAATTTTAGCCGTTCCCACCTTTTATTTTAGCCGTTCCCACCTTTTAGCTGTTCCAACTCGAAAGAGGCGCGAACTTCACCAACCGCATCGCCGCGATGATTCCGCACAGCGAATTTGGAATAAGGAGCCAACTGTTCAAGCACAGTTGTGTTCAGCACTCCGAGTTGCCTTAAAGATTCAATAACGACGGTTGGCCGGGCGCGTCTGTCTTCGCCGTCCTCGATCTTCAGCGCCAGCCCCAACCCGCGCGGCCACGCGGCGCAAGGCTCCACGCCCACCGTGTAGACCCCTTCCGCGCCGACTTTAGAGATGACGCCTGGAGCGGCGCGCATCAACTCCGTATCAAATCGTTCTTTTGTACCGCCGACCAACTCCGGGTGCGCCCTCATTGCCGAAACGAGACGCGTGCAGGCCGCGCGCGTTTGGGCGTCGAAGCCTGCGGGCGGCGCGACGAGCCGCGCGTACATCAAGGCCATCGCACGCACGGTGACGCCGAAAACCGGCACGCCGCAACCGTCAACGCCAATTGCGATGTCTTCGAGGGGCACGCCGGAAAATTCGGCGACGGTGCGGGCGATGGCGAGTTGAACAGGGTTGTCCGGTTGATCATAAGTCTCGGTCGGCGCTCCCAGATGCAGGGCGAGCGCGAGCATCCCCGTGTGCTTGCCGGAGCAGTTGTTCTGCAAGACGCGCGGACTGTCGCCGCGCGCACGCAGTTCCAACGCGGCCTCGCGTCCGAACGGTTCATGCACGCCGCACTTGAGCGCGCTTTCGTCCAGCCCCGTCTTACGCAGCATGCCGGCCACCGTCGCCTCATGAATCAACTCGCCGCTGTGTGAGCCACAGGCGACGGCGAGTTCCTGCGGGGTGAAGTTGAAACGGTCGGCTGCGCCCGTTGAGACGAGCGGAATGGCTTGATGCGGCTTGGCGGAAGAGCGCAGGTAGGTGAGAGTTTCGGGCGCGCCGATTCGCGCGACGATCTGGCCGTCGCCGTCAACTGCGATCACATGGCCGCGATGGCGGGATTCCGTAATTGCGCCGCGCCGGACTTCGACCAACGGCGCAGGGATGGGGATATTGGACTGTTCTCTTCGTGATGCAGTGTTCGCGTTCAGATTTACTTCAGTCATGACGGGTTGATGGCAAAGATTCTCCTACTGTAACGCCGGGCAGCCGTTGAACTGAACGGAGTGGCTCTCTCTGGCTGCTCTCAAAATGTACTTTGACGATTCGTGCGAGGCATCATAATCGCCCCGCTTCGCTCCTCGCAACTTTTTCAAGGCGGCATGGAGCGCATGGATTGAATCGCCAAGCCAAAGGCCGCTGCCAGTATTGACAGCGGCCTTCGATTTTCGTACCACCGGATTTCGAGTCTGACGCGGTTCCTAACGCGTCTTTCCGGCGCGTTTCGCAGGTTTTTTTGCGCCGTAGCTCAGGATGGTGAGTTTGACGGGACGACGGCCAAAGCGCATGGCTTCGCTGTTGCTGGGAACCCAGATGTCGATAATGCGCCCGCGCACGCGAGAGCCGCGGTCGGCCACGGTGTACTCGCCGCTATAGGAACCGGCGTTGAGCCGGACGCGCGTGCCGAGGGGCAACGAACGGTCTGCGGCGATCAAGCCCCGGCGCACCCCGTGGCCGCTGGCCGTCCTCCCGCGCAGGGCGTAGGCCGTAGCGGTGAACTTCTGCATCGGAGCGAGTGCGACATCCTGCGTGTCAGGTTTGATGGAAGTCTCTCTGTCAGGAGACGGCGCAGGCGCATCGGCTTTCGTCTCCGCTTCCGGTTCGACGGAGATTCCACCGACGGTCTGGACGCTACCCTCGACAGCGACAGGCAACGAAGGGCTTTCGTGCAGGATGTTGGAAGCCTTCGAGTTGATTGTCGTTTGCGTCTGGGAATCCTGATCGGTGGCGGGTTTTCTTTTTATGGTTGACGAGGTTTGGGCGTAATAAGTTAAAGAACTCAGAAGGAGCGCGATAAGTAACACAGCACTCCCTCCGA
>JBPCIP010000218.1:0-20151 GCA_051006195.1 Pyrinomonadaceae bacterium | reverse complement strand
GGCGCGATCCTCTGGGCGCTCGCATTGACGGGCGCGCTTACCACGCTCGCCACCATCGCGCTCCCGCTCACGGGCAACTACGCCTTCCTCCCCTACGGCGCAATCTTCGTTCTGCCCGGCGTGCTCGTCTACGCCTACGCCATCTCCAACTTCAAACTCTTCTCGCTGCAATCCGCGCTCGACGGGTTTCGCCTCTTTCCCATCGCCTACAAAGTCGCGCTCTCGATAGCACTCGTCGCCGTGCTCAGTTTCGCCGCGCTGCAAGTGCCGATTGTCCGGTGGAGTTTCGGCGCGGGAACGCCGGATGCATGGCGGCGTTACCTCGTCTTTAGCATCATCAGTGCGCTCGTGCCGAATCTCATTCTCGTCGCGCTCGTCATTCGCATTATCTCGCGCCCGCTCCGGCGTCTGACAGAAGCGGCGGTCGAAGTATCTGGCGGGGCCTACGGGACGCAAGTTCAGATCGGCAGCCCCAACGACGAGGTGGGATTGCTCGCCGGCTCCTTCAACGCGATGAGCCGCAAGATGGCGAGCGACGTCGAACATTTGCGCACGCTCGGCGAGCAACTCGTCCGCACCGAAAAACTCGCCGCCGCCGGGACGCTCGCCGCCGGAGTCGCGCACGAAGTCAACAACCCGCTCGCCTCCATCTCCTCGCTCATCCAGATTTTGCAAACGCGCGCCGCCGCGTCCACGCAGGATCGCGATCCCAAAAGCGCAGAGACGCGCGAGATGCTGCGTCTCATCTCCACGCAGATCGCGCGCATCACGCAAGTTTTGCGCGACATGATGGATTTCGCGCGCACGCGCCCCCCGGCGCGCTCGCCGCTCGACGTGCGCGCCGCGCTCGCAGCCAGCATCCGCCTCGCCTCCTTCGACAAAGATTTCAAAGGGCTCGATCTGACGACCGGCTACGACGAATCAACGCCGCTCGTCTCCGCCGACGCAGACCAACTGCAACAGGTCTTCTTAAACCTCCTGCTCAACGCCCGCGACGCCATGCCCGGGGGCGGCAATTTGCACATCAGCACTTTATACAATCACCCTACGCATGAACTCTTGATCGAAATCGCGGACGACGGCGCAGGCATCGCCCCCGAACACCGCGCGCACATCTTCGATCCGTTCTTTACCACCAAGCCCGCCGGCACCGGCACCGGCCTCGGCCTCGCTGTCTGCTACGGCATCATCACGGCTCACGGCGGGCGCATCGAAGTCGCCTCTAACAAGGACAGTCGCGGGACGTGCGTCCGCGTCGCGCTGCCGGTAGCATTAGACTCCCAGTGAAAGAAGTCATGCCTGAAATTTATCTGGAAACCTATGTCGCCGCGCCCATCGAGATTTGCTTCGACCTCTGCCTGAACGTCAACGCGCACGAAACGGCAGGGCCTGGGCGCGCCGTTGCCGGGGTGACAAAGGGACAAATGCAACTCGGCGATACAGTCACCTGGGAAGCCGTCCATTTCGGCATCCGCCAGCGCCTCACCTCAAAGATCGTGGCCTCCGAACCTCCACACATGTTTATTGATGAAATGCAGCGCGGGGCGTTCGCTCGTTGGCAGCACACCCACCGTTTTACGACTCTGGACGGAGGCACAACCATGTCTGACGAAGTTGACTATGCCTCGCCGCTCGGCTTGCTCGGCAACATCGCCGACGCACTCTTCCTCAAAAACTATATGACGCGGTTTCTCATTCATCACAACGCGGAGTTCAAGCGGATGGCTGAGGCCAAAGTGGGCGGGACATCGCTTATCGAACAAGCGCACAACGATCATGTTTGAAAGAATTTCATCACTAAGCAGTAATTCGGGTCAGCAAAAACAATGAACACACCTCCGCTCATACTCATCGCCGAAGACGAAGACCTGATGCGCGTCATTCTTTCCGGTTTGCTCGAAGAGGCTGGTTATCGCGTCGCGGCGGCGGCGAATGCCGAAGAAGCTCTGGAGCGTTTCGCCGCTGAAGATGTGGCCGTCACGCTCACGGACATTCGCATGGCGGGTATGGACGGACTCGCCCTGCTCGACCGCATCAAGGACATTGACGGCGAAGCCCTCGTCATCGTGATGACCGCTTACTCGTCCGTTGATTCGGCCATCGCCGCGCTCCGCAAGGGCGCGTATGACTACGTCACGAAGCCCTTCGTCAACGAAGATTTGCTGCAATCCGTCAAGAACGCGATTCGCCAGCGCGAACTGTTTCGCGAGAACCGCGCGCTGCGCCGCGAATTAGACCGCCGCTACAGTTTCTCCGAAATCATCGGCACGTCCGAAGCGTTGCAGTCCGTTTTCCGGCTGGTCGAAAAAGTGGCGGCGACGAACACCAACATTCTCGTCGAAGGCGAATCGGGCACGGGCAAGGAATTGATCGCGCGTGCCATCCACCATCATAGCCCACGATCTGAGCGCCCCTTCATTGCCCTCAACTGCGGCGCGCTCCCCGAAACGCTGCTCGAATCCGAACTCTTCGGCCACACCAAAGGCGCGTTCACCGGCGCGACGGCCAACAAGCCCGGACTTTTGCGCGCGGCGGAAGGCGGCACGATCTTTCTCGACGAGATCGGCGAGATCAGTCCCGCGATGCAGGTCCGGCTTCTGCGCGCGGTGCAGGAGCACGAGGTATTGCCCGTCGGCGCGACTGCTCCCGTCGGGTTCGACGCGCGGATCATCTGCGCCACTAATCGCGATCTGGAGCAGGAGGTTAGCGCGGGACGTTTTCGCGAAGACTTGTTTTATCGCCTCAACGTCATCGCGGTACACCTGCCGCCGCTACGCGAACGGCGCGAAGACATTCCGCTCCTCGTCCGCCACTTCATCACGCGCACGGCGCGCGAACAGGGGCAGACGGAGAAGGCTATTCAGCCGGCGGCCATGTCCGCGCTCATCAATTACCGCTGGCCGGGCAACGTCCGCGAATTACAGAACGCCGTCGAGCGCGCCTTCACTTTGAGCGGCGACGAGATCGATTCCGGCAGTTTGCCCCCGCGCGTGCAGCGCGAAGCGGCGACGGGCGATCAACTGTCGATGCGCGACCCCGACGGCCTGCGTCCCACGCTCGCCGAAATCGAACGCCGCCACATCCTTGAGACATTGATTTCAGCCAATCAGGACAAAGCCCGCGCCGCCAACATCCTCGGCATCGATCTCTCGACGCTCTACCGCAAACTCAAGCGTTATGAATGAAGTGTAAACGTGTGCGCCACAACCGCGGGTTGCGTTAGTAAACTCACCGTGAAGGGCATAAGCAAAAGCCGCACAGGACGCAAAAGGGATGTTACCCTTCGCGTCCTGTGCGGCTTTGACCTGTGCATTCTTTGCGTTGAAATGATTTGAGTTTCGTCTCCAGCTAATTGAGAGCAGAAAGACGAATCCTCTCCGGGGACAGTGGGCTATTCTTTCTTTCCCAACATCCCGCCGAGGCCGCCGAGCACATTGTGGGCGCTATCGGCGAGGTCGCCCGCGACGTTCGCGCCGCCGCCAATAACCTGATCAATCGAGCCGGAGACGGTGGCTGGCAGCTTGTCGCGCATGTAGCCGAGCACTGTGTCAATCGCGGTGCGGGCCTGAGTTTCGGTGATGCCGGTACGCTCTGTCACCTGTTTGATCAACTCTTCCATGTTCTTCGCTCCTCACTGACGTTAGTGGCGCGGCGACTTTGCTAACCCGCGCTAGATGAAGACGACGGACTGCGCGTTCGGGATGTCGAAACGACGGCGGCACTTCTTGCAGTCGAGCGTGTCATCGACGCGCACCATGTAATCACGCGATTTTTGAAAATGCGCCCGGTCCTGTTCGCTCGCGCCGCGCGGCAAGTCGCGTTTCTTCGTGCGCCGCAGCCAGCGCACCTCGTAATCGGCGCGCTCGCGGCAATGCGGGCAACTATAGGTGGCGCGCTTCGCTTCTTGTTGTTCGTTGAAAAAATCTCTTTCGTTCATAGTTGATCTACCAACCGCTCGATCTCGCTCAAGCGCGTTCGGCCTTGAGTTATCCGGCTGCTTCCGATTGCGACTCAGTGCCCTGCGCCTGTCGCTCGCGCCGCCGGTGGTGCAACACGATAAGGAGACCGGCCAGCCCGTTTAAGAGCATGACCGCGTTCGTGGCGACGAAGACCCAATTACGCACGAGCCAGCTATAAATGGTGAAGCCGAGCGATGCGGCCAATTGTCCGATGAACAGCCACTTCGAGACGTTCTCGCTCGATCCTTCCTTCCACTGCTTATAAACCTGCTTGCCGATGGTCAGCACCAAAATGAACGAACTGACCCAACCGATTGCTTCCTGCATCTTCCTGCACCCTCTGGCTCGAAAATCCTGCTCGCCAAACCTTCGGCCCGCCCGACGCCCGCGCCTTTAAGCCAACAATCGCCGCACCGTCTCCAGCAAACTCGCGGGATTGACTGGCTTCGGCTCGTAGGCGTCCGCGCCGATGGAGAGCGTGAGCGTCGCGTTGCCGGTGCCGAATCCGGTAGTGACGATGATCGGCGTGGCCGCGAGTTCTTCCGTATCGCGCACGCGCCGGACGAAATGCGCGCCGTCGGCACTGGGCATTTGCACATCCGTGATGATCAAATCGGGGCGCAGGATCAGTGCGAATTCGTAAGCCTTGAGTCCGTCTTCGGCAGTCACCACCTGATAGCCCTGCCGCTCCAACGTCATCCTCATCAACTCGCGCGTGATCTCGTCGTCCTCCGCCACCAGAATTTTCTTCGACTTATTCATGCTACAGCAACGACAAGTGACAGGTGTACGAGTTGGAACACATCTGTTTAGAGTCTGCCACTTTCACTTGTGCCCTCCTCATGTTGTTCGCACAGTTCGCGCAAGAGGCGAAAGCTATAGATGCCCGTTTGATGCCCGTCGCTCCAGCGAAAGGTGAGCGCGTAGCGTCCCACGATGTCGAGAGTGTCCACGGTCAGGTCATCGGAGATACTTGACGGATCAAGCATTCGCCGCCCGGTCATCTCATTTACGCATTGCGCGCACGGGCAAACTCGCCTGAGCGCTGCCGCCTCGTAGTGACACACCCGCCCATCGCCCCATTTGATCCGCAAGCCCGCCGCGCCCTCCTGCATGATCTCGTGCGGCTCAATCGCAGGCCCGCGTCTTCGTGTCGTCTCGTTCATAACTCAAGTCAGACAAGTGACAAGCAGAGACAAGTTCCCGGTTTCAACTTGTCGCCCGTCGCTTATCACCTGTCGCTTTATTTGTTTTCCCGCACGGCTTGCTCGACCACTTCGGCGGTGATGTCGTAGTGGGAGGCTGACCAGACGGCCTGCCCGTTACGCAGGATGATCGCTTGCGGTGATTCGTGTTGGATGCCCGTCTGCTCTGCCACCAGGCGCGAGAGTTCGCGTGCGTGCTGCACGACGATGAGCGCGACCTGTCCGGCCTCCTTGGTTGACAACCCGGACATTTGGCGATGGGCGCGGGCGCTAATGGGACAAGTCGTGCTGTGTTTGAAGAGGACAACGGGCGCGGCGTGCGAACGCGCGATGAGTTCATCAAGTTCGCGTGTCTCCATGATGGACGCGAAATTTGCCGGTTGCTGCGAAGTCTGCCACATGCTCAATTGCCTCCGCCATTCAAAGAACGGCGATCACTGGAACAAAATATTATATCGCGCTCAAGGAAACGCGCTTGATATTAACGCACCCGCCAACGGACTCACAAACGACGAGATTACAGAGGCCGACGAATCGCAGCCACGAAGCGGCGACCGCCCGCATTCGGCTATGGGCGCGAGAATTGACCGGAATAAATTTTGCAGCCCCGCCAAAGGAGCGCCACTTCGTGTTTGACAGTGTACGGTTCCTGACGGGGCTGTCGAGTGTTTAAGCAGATTAACTTCGGTCGCCGCCGACGAGCGCGCCGAGGGCGCTCAAGTGAAAGACGCGCAATTATGGTTTGCCCGTGCTCGTCGCTCTAATCGTCAGTCTTACTTGTGAATCAAATCAATGGTGGTGACGAGCATGCCAGTACCGGACGACGCGCTCATACGGATGATGGTGGGGAGCGGCGCGTCAGATGAAAGACCGAGGCCGCGCGTCGAGGCTTCGCGCTCGTCGGGAGTCTGCGGTCGTCCCTGATCTTCGACGCGACTGACGGCCACCTGCTCGCGCTCCTGCGCCCCTTTGAGTTGCGCCCACGCGGCGGGCGCGGGTTTCCACGGGCAGGTGTGCTGTTTGTTGGAGCAATAAGCCGCCAGGGTTTCGCTCGTTGGCACTTTTGCGAGCGGCTCGCGCGTTAGCACGACGTAAAGGCGTTCCGCCGCGGGCGGGTCTTTAAAGATGAACCAGCGCGTTTCCTCTGTGGCTTCCTGACCCGAAGGGATTTCATAAGGGACATGAGCGCGGATGTAGTTCTGGCCGTTGTTTAATCGCACATCAGGGAAAATCATTTCCGGCTGGCCGTCATTCTCCGTGTGAAAAATGTAGAGATAGCCGTCGGTATTAGCCTCAAGTGCGAGGCGGACGGATTCGCCCGTTCGGAATTGGCGCGTCGGGTCGGTGCGTATGGCCAGGCCGTTGTCGTTGCGCGTAAAGAGCGTGTAGCCGAGACCAATCGGACCCGATGCCAATACGGCTTTGTCGTAGGCGATCTTCTCTTCACCGCCAGAGTTAATTTGGCTGCTGCGCGGATGTGGTTCTTTAGCCACGGCGTTCGGGCTATGGCCGGTGTTTTTCTTCGCGCCGGCGGTATCGTGCAATCGTGCGCCGCTCTTCTTCGGCTTGGCCGCGGCTTTATTCGCGGCCAGGGACGGAGCAGCTTTTTTCGGCACAGGCGCAGCCGCATTTTCGGGGGCCTTCGTACCCTGCTTGCTCGCCACGCTCGGACGCGTTGTCATAAACGCTCCGCGCGTAGTGATCTCGTCATCCTGCGCGGGCTGCGGCTGCCCCTCCTGCGCGTGAGCATTGGCGGCGGCGCAAGTTGCGACGAGAACGGCGAAGAGAAACGTTTGGAAAAGTTTGCAACGCATGGTTAGTTATCTCCTTTTCAAAGCCAGGGGTGGTGCGAAAAACAATAAAGAACGATTAGGCGAACATGAATTGACACGGCGCAAAATTCACAAAGGCGCATGGTTAGTTATGCTCGATACGGATGTCGAAGACAACGGGTTCGCCCGGCGCTTGCGCGCCCGGCACTAAGATCGTGACCGCCGGGCGCTGATCCCGCAATTCTTTTACGTCCGCCACCGCCGCAACGGTTTTATCACGCGGGCGTAAATCTTCCAGTTCCTTCAACTCGGCGGGCGTCAATTCATGCTCCGCGCGGGCGGCGAGGAATGCAGGCTTCAGCAAAGGGGTTGGCGAAAAGATGACCACGTATTCTTCCGTGCCGGGATTTTGATCAAGTTGGAGCACCTGCCCTTCGCCGTAAGGGAAGCTGAAATCCGCGCCCGCTACAACTTGATTCGTCTTCATAATACCAAGGGGTCGAGCGGTCAAAAACGTGGTCGGGGCATTGCCCGCGCCCGGCCCGATGATATAGAGGAAGCCACGCTCGCGGGGCACAAAATGAAATTTGAATTGCTGTCCCGAAGCCAGCGACAAATTCTCCTTCCCCACCACGCGCCGCCCTTCTTTCTGCCCGGCCTCGTCGAAAGCTTCGAGCCAGTAGCCGAGCAACTCGACTCGCGTCGGCGTTTCGATTTTCGCGCTGCTCACGGCGGCAACTTCATTCGCCGCCGCAGCTGCGCGTTTGGCCTGTTTCCGGCTCCATAAGAACCACCCGCCCGCTCCCATGCCGACGAGCAACACCAACGCGAGCGCACCGGCGACGAGCGGATTGAACGGCGCACGCGACGGCGTCTTCAGCGCCGAGATGGATGCATCTGGCATTGGCTGCTGCGCGTGCGAATTTTCCCCGACGGCTGAAGCCGGACGGGGCGCGGCGGGAGGGCGCGTTGCCGCACCGGGCGCGGCGCGCGGGGCCGCAGTCATAGCCGCGGGGTCGATGTTGGCAATCGTCTCGGCCTCGCTTCGCACGGTGGGCGATAAAGTAATGTCGCCGACGCTGGAGATGCCTAAAGCCGTGCGGAGTTCGGTGGCAAACTTCCCTGCGGTCGCCGGTCGGTCGGCGCGATCTTTGGACATCGCGCCCTCCACCGCCCGCGCGAACTCTTCGGGCACGTCCGGCGCGACTTGATGAAGAAGCTGCACCTGCTGGCTGACATGTTTCTGCCGCAACTCCGCGAGCGACTGCCCGGTGAACGGCTTGTGCCCGGAGACTAATTCATAGAACATGATGCCGAGACTGTAGATGTCCGCGCGCCCGTCGATGTCGGGGTCGCCGTCGCGCGGCAGTTCGCCCCACTGCTCCGGCGACATGTAATAGGGCGTGCCGAGAATTTGCCCGACCATCGTCAGCGCCCCGCCGCCATCACTCACCTGCGTCTCCGCCACGTCGTGCAATTTGGCGATGCCGAGGTCGAGCAACTTCACGGACAACTCACCCTCCGCCGGGCGATTCACCATCACGTTCTCCGGTTTGAGATCGCGATGCACTACTCCACTTGCATGGGCCGCCGTCAGCACGCTCGTTATCGTGATGAGAATTTGCAGCGCCTCCGCCGGGGTGAAACGCCCGCGCTCCTTCAACTCTTTGTCCAGCGACCGCCCTTCGACGTATTCCATCACCATATAGGTGAGACCGTCCGAGGCCGTGCGCAGATCATAGACCGTGACTGCGTTCGGATGGCGAAAGCGGCGCGCGGCGCGTCCTTCGCGCTGGAAGCGGCGCAGCCATTCGGTGTTGGTGCTCATCTCCGGCTTGAGCGTTTTGATAATCACGCGATCGCCTAACAGGATGTGCCGCCCGCGATAGACCGTGCCCATCCCGCCACGTGCGAGGAAGGCTTCGATTTCGTACTGTCCGTCGAGCACCTGCCCGACCATCTCCTGCGCGAAATCTTCCAGCACCTCGCCGTCACGCTCGCAAAATTTCACCGCCTGCTCGTAACTGCTTCCGCATTGAGGGCAAGTTTTCATGTGGAGATCAAAATGAATGGCTCAGGTAAAACTCACACCGCGAACCCAATCGGGTGACAAGTAGGGTAAAGAAAGTCGCTCTAGTGTCGGCCAGTCGTCCCCAGATAGCGGTCTGACCGGAGTAAAAGTCTAACATGCGCACGCGGGACTGTGAATCAATACGGCGCGGCGCGTTGCTGCAACAAACTAAAAACATTGTGCGTACATCGAAGCAAAAGGGTAAACTCTGACATGTTTGCCAACGTGCTCTCAGCGTTATTCCCCCAAACCGCTCGGAGAAGATATTTTTTATGACCACCCTGGAACGTCTCGGCCAACGTTCGAAGTCATTTATCGTGACCCTCGGATTTCTCCTCGCCATCCTGCAAAGTGTGATTAACTTTCTGGCCGGGCACGATTATTCCTTTGTCTTGTTTTACCTGTTGCCCGTCTCTTTGGTCGCGTGGCTCGTCGGACGCCGGGCCGCGCTTTTTATCTCGCTCGCCAGCGCGGGCGGATATTTTTTGACCGAACGGATGAACAGACACTTTGCCGCGCAACCCCTCATTCCTTATTTCAACGCACTGGCGTGGCTCGGCGCATTTCTCTTCGTCGCTTACTTTGTCTCCGCGCTCAGGCGTTCGCATGATTACCAACGGAAACTGGCGCGCACGGACGATCTGACGGGCGTGGTCAACCGCCGCTCGTTCTTTGAAATATCGCAGGTGGAAATCAACCGCGCTCGCAGGCACCGGCATCCGTTCACCGTGGCTTACATGGATGTCGATGATTTCAAGTCGATTAATGACAGCTACGGTCACACCATCGGCGATACGGTGCTGAAAAGCGTCACGCAGACGATTAAAAGTAACATCCGTGACATCGATGTGGTCGCGCGATTGGGTGGCGACGAGTTCGTCATTCTCATGCCGGAAACGGACGAGGCGGCGGCGCAAGCGGTCGTCGCCCGCGTGCATCGCAACATGCTGGACATCATGCGTAATTATGGCTGGCCGATCACCTTCAGCGTGGGCGTGGTGACATGGGAGACGCCGCCGCGCACTGTGGACGCCATGCTCAAGCAGGCCGACGACGCGATGTACGAGGTCAAGAACAATGGCAAGAATCGCATCAAGCATCTCAAACTCTCAGGCGAACCGATGGCCGCCGCTTAAGCGTCATAGTTTCTCCCTCTCCTTCCGCTTGTTTTTCCTTTCTCGATGATTCGCCGGAACGTGAACATCAATGCGGCGGCGGCGACTGCGGTTCGCTCTCGCGTCCAGCATCGCAGGCATGAACGATAGCCTTGAGCCGGCTAAAGACGGAGCGAGCGCCGGGAAGATGATTCACTGGAGGGGGCGGGGAAAGCAGAAAAGAGGCACCACCCAAAATAAGGATGCGGGATGAAGTGAACCGGCTCATGAATGCTCTATGCTTATGAGCCGGTTCACTTCATCCCGCGTATGTGCTCGTCATACTCCGACCGGCACATGCAGCGGGTCTGCGATTTCGTCTATCTCGACCCCGGCATAAATCTTCTGCGCGTACTCTTGCACCATGCGGTCGCTGTTGAAGGCGGGCACGAGCGTTTCGATGGCGCGCTTCATCATTCTCACCCAACGACGCGGAATGCCGTGCTCGTCGCGCTCGTAATAAGCGGGCACGACTTCTTCTTCGAGCAATTGATAGAGCGATTCGGCATCGCGCGAATCTTCATCGTGCGCTTCGCCTTCGATATCCATGTCGCCGATAGCCCAGCCGTTCGTGCCATCGTAGCCTTCCGGCCACCATCCGTCGAGAATCGAGAAATTCAGGCCGCCGTTCATCGCCACTTTCTCGCCGCTCGTGCCTGAGGCTTCGAGCGGGCGGCGCGGGACGTTCAACCACACATCCACGCCCTGCACGAGTTGGCGCGCGATCTCCTGATCGTAGTCTTGCAGGAAAACCGTGCGGTTAATCACTTTCGGATCGAGTTTCCAGAGCGCGAGTTGCTGCAAGATTTGCTTCGCACCCTGATCCTGCGGGTGCGCTTTGCCAGCGAAAACAAATTGCACGGGACGCTCCGCATGGATGATTAACTTCAGCAAACGGTCAGGGTCGGTCAGGATCAAACTCCAACGTTTGTAGGCTGCGACGCGACGCGCGAAGCCGATGGTCAACGCTTCCGGGTCGAAGGTCGTGCGCGCCGCCTCGACAAAATCCGCGCTCTCGCCGCGGTGCAGCCGGGCGAAATATTGTCGCTCGCGGATGAGGGCGATGAGCCTTTGCTTCATCAAACAATGCACGCGCCATAAATCTTCGTCGGGAATGTCTGCCACGCCGCGCCGCCAGAGTTGCGGGTCACACTCGTTTTCATCCCAATCCGGCGCGACGTGATTTTCATACAAACGGCGCAACATGGGTGAGACCCACGTCGGCGCGTGGACGCCGTTAGTCACATGAGTGATCGGCACTTTCTCCCCCGTGAGCGTGGGGAACATCTTCTGCCACAGGGAGCGCGACACCTCGCCGTGCTTGCGGCTGACGCCGTTCGTCGAGCGACACATTTTCAACGCCAGCGGCGTCAAGCCAAAGAGTTCTGCTTCATCGCCCGCCTGCACGCGACCGAGATCAAGAAACTGTTCGTGGGTGAGCGTGAGCGATTCGGTATAGCCGCGCCCGAAGCAGTGTTCGACGAGCGAAGGCAGAAACTCATCGTGCCCGGCGGCAACCGGCGTGTGCGTCGTAAAAACGCAACGCTCGCGGACTGACTTCACTGCCTCGGCGAAAGTTCTACCCTGCTCGATGGATTCGCGCGTCAGTTCCAAAGTGAGAAAAGCGGAGTGGCCTTCGTTGAGATGGTAGACGTGCGGCTCGATGCCGAGCCGGCGCAGCAGGCGAACGCCTGCGATGCCGAGCGCCATCTCCTGCACGCAGCGCGTTTCGCGGTCGCCGCCGTAGAGATGCCCGGTGATCAGGCGATCAATATGATTGTTCTCTTCGAGATTCGAGTCGAGCAGGTACAGTTTCACGCGCCCGACTTCGACCTGCCATATCTGCAAATGCACGCGCCGCCCGCGCACTTCAAGTTCGACGCGCAACGGTTCGCCCGTCGCTTCATCCTTGAGAAGTTGAATCGGCAGTTTCGCCGGATTGATCGCGCCGTAGTGTTCTTCTTGCCAACCGTCGCGGCGCAGGCGCTGCCGGAAGTAGCCGTGATGATATAGCAGCCCGACGGCGACAAGCGGCAATCCGAGGTCGCTGGCCGACTTCAGATGATCGCCCGCGAGCATGCCGAGGCCGCCGGAGTAAAGCGGCAACGAAGTGTGAACGCCGAACTCCGCACAGAAATAGGCGACGGGATGAGCATGGGTGAGACTTCTCGCCCCTTCCCGCGCCCACGTCTTCGTCGCGGGATTCATGTAGCGAGCGAACTTCTCGGCCAGCATGCTCACGCGCTCGATGTACATGGGGTCAGTCGCCATTTTCATCAAGCGATATTCGGAAACATCAAGGAGCATGCAACGCGGGTTATGTTCACACTCTTCCCACACGAGCGGGTCAAGATCACGGAACACCGCCGCGCCGTCCGCCGCCCAACTCCACCAATAGTTCCACGACAATTTTTCCAGCGCGCTCAAAGTTTCGGGCAACGCACGCCCCATCTTGTTTTCCACTTGTTCCATCACCCTCGTTACAGACTATTCAAATTTATGATTGTGTAGAAATACTTTCGCGCTCCGCTCGGTGATGAAAACGAAGCGCACCTCCGCGAGCGGATTCGGCCTCTCATCATCTTTATTCTCACTCTGCGCATTCGATAAAAAATCTCTTATCGCTTGCGAAGCGACTTCCGCCGCCTCAGCCTGCGGGTAGCCATAGGCTCCGGTCGAGATGGCTGGGAACGCCACGGAAGCAAGTTTGTGTTCGACGGCCAGAGCCAGCGAGTTGCGGTAGCAAGCGGCGAGCAATTCAGCCTCGCGCCCTGCGTGCCCTCCCCAGATAGGGCCGACGGTGTGGATCACGTAACGCGCCGCAAGCACGCCGCCCGTCGTGATGACCGCCTCGCCCGTCGGCAAACCCTCCGGGTAGCGTGTGCGGCGAAGCTCTCGACACGCTGCGAGAATCTGCGCGCCGCCCGTCCGGTGAATCGCACCGTCCACGCCGCCGCCGCCCAGCAGCGTTGAGTTCGCGGCGTTGACCACCGCATCCACGTCCTGACGCGTGATATCGCCCAGCAGAATGCGTACCCGTCCGTTTAGAAAGTCAGACATTGTTTGAGCAGAAAATTAACTGTATCACTGTTCAGCTTGAAAAGCAGTTCATCATGAATCGAGTTTTATATGAACAGGAGATGAAAAAAGTGTTGCGGGACGCTCTCGAATTTAACTACTCACTGCGCTTCATCGTGCCGGCGAGGATTGCATATTGCGTAACGAATGGTCTCGCCAGTCGTCAACTTTCGTCGTCACCGGCCACCGCTTCGCACGGCTCGACGCTGATCTCATCGAACATGCCGTGGCGTCTGAGGGCTTCGGCGACGCCTTTCGCCTTGTGCTCCGTGAGCGGATGTTGGAGATCGACGCTGGCGATCTCGAACACCTCTTCTTCCAGCAGACGAACACCGAGCATGCCAAGCGAGACGCCGGGCACAACTTCGATTTCCTTCAAATTGTGGATGCGAAATTTTCCGGTCTGCTCGACCCAATCTTCCAAAAACGGATCGCGCAGCGCATGCTCGGCCTCGATATCGGTCAGATAGGGACCTTCTACGAGCAGGCAATATTGACGGCCAATGTTAGTCTTCATGATTCTGAAACTAAGGCGCGACGCCCGTCGATAATCAGGGTGCGCAGGTGCATCTAAAATCTTAGCACCTGTCGGCGGCGAGGGGCAAAAAAATTTTCTTCACCGGGCTGAATGGAAAAGGCGAAGTTGCGGGCGCGGGTTAATCGTGGGGTACAAAGACCGGAAAGGAATGATGAAAGCGGAGTGTGCAACGTTGAATTGAAGAACAAAGCAGTTGCTTTTATTCATCATTGCGCGCTCCGCCTTCATCTTTTTCTTGTGTGAATCTGGCAGACGCCCGCTTCGTCGCAGGGCGGGGGGATGCCGAAGAGTTGATAGCGGCGTTTGGCGAGTTGCCGGTAGAAGACGGGGCCGAGAGCGGTCAGAGGCCAGCAGGAGAGCGCCCACGCCAGCCGGCGAAGGCGCGGCAGCACGCCCAGCACTTCAAGCCACGCATGAAAGCCTTCCGCCCACACGCCCGTCGCTTTGCGCCGCACATGCATTGCTTCGCTTAATTGCTCGCGCGTGCGGGGCGCGGCGCGTCGGAGCGCGGCGGGCGAGTGGAAGTCGAGCCATTCGAGTTGCCGCTCGCGGTCAAAGGGTTCGACGCGCGCACGCATCCAACAGCACAGCGGGCACTGCCCGTCCGTGTAAACTTCCAACTGCGCCGTCTCGCTCACCCTGGCTAACCTCCCGATAGCTTCCATCCTGCCGCCTAATCTCTTACCTCTCTTGATCGGTGATGGAGCGGGGTGGTTTTTGGCTGAAACGGTAAGTCTCATCGAGTTGTCGCTGCAACTTGCGATAGCCGACGATGAGCAGCCCGATCACGCCGATTTGCAAAACTTCGACCGCAACCCACAGCACCATAAAAAATCTCATACGCTCGTTCACCTCCCCGACGGAACCTGCAACTGCACCCCCGGCCCGCCGCCGTACATAATCGTCAGCGCGCCCTGATGGTTTTTGATACCTTCGGAGCGGGCGCGTTCGATCTCCAGTTGCAGTTCGAGTTTCTTGATTTCGAGCAGGGCGGGATTGGCGAAAGTGGCCGCTTCGATCTGTTTGGTCTGAGCGGAGATTTTGGCGGCTTCGAGTTTGGCTTCTTCAGCCTGTTTCTGTTTTTCGTTGGCGACCACTTCGGAAGCGGCGGCTTCGATGCGGTCGTCCAGGAAGTCGGGGTTGCCGATCTGCACACTCTCTACGATGAGTTGCAGTTGGCTGGCGAGTTGCGGCGTAAGCGAGTCGATGATGCGCTTTTGAATCTGTTCCTGATTCGCGTAAATCTCGTAGGCGTTGAACTCCGAGAAGGCGTTGCGCGCTTCGGTCTGCAACAATCCTTTCAGGATTTCGCTGCGCCGCCGGTGTCGCTCCTCCGTATTGAAGCTGTACTTGCGCACGTACTCCTCGACCTTTTTGGCATCCGTGTAAGCAGTCACGTCGATGTTAACATTCAAAGCGGCGTTGTCTTTGCTCGTCACGCGTACGGGCGCACTTTCGGTGAAAGATCGGATATTAACTTCATAGCTCTCTCTGCCGGGCGCGAGCGTCGTAAACCACCCGTCGGAAGGAGTGTAGACGCGCTCGATGCGGCCAAAATAGGTGACGACTTTTACCGTCCCTTCCTGCGCATAATCGATATTGGCATAGGCAGTCATCGTGCCGACCAGGGCTAGGATAATCAGTAGCACGATCCCCGCGATGAGGTATTTGCTGCTCGTCATAAAGTCTCCTTTGTTGATGTCCACAATTTCCGGCCACTTGTTATTTTTCATGTTACCTCGTAATACGCGCGCAACCCTCCAAAGGTTGTTAATTCTGCATTAACGTCCGATTTAGATTCGCTTACATGTTGGGCGAAAGTCAGTATGACTCACCCTGACAGATCAACTGTCCTGAGAAAAGGTTGAAAGGTTGAACCGAGACTCTTTAAAATATTTAGCCGCGCCATCCTTTGCCTGCCCCACCACAACGCGCACGCGCTTGCTTTCCCTCCAACGCTCGGATAAATTTGCGCCACACCCAGAGCGCGATGCCGCATCTCTTTACTGCACTCTGTCAGCTTAAAGCGGATCGCTTTTTCTCGGCGCTATCACAACCCAAGTGAAAGGATGCTTTTCTTAAATCCATGAAAGTTTATCCGACCAACCAGATTCGCAATTTTGCCGTCATCGGCCACGGCGACGCGGGCAAAACGCAACTCGTCAGTTCCCTGCTCTACATCACCGGCGCGACCCCGCGCTGGGGCAAAGTCGAAGAAGGAACGACCGTCACTGACTACGAGGAAGATTCCATCGCCCGCAAGATCACGCTCAACTCCGCGCTCGCCCATCTCGAATTTCGCGACCACAAGATCAATTTCATCGACACGCCCGGCTACGCCGCTTTCGTCGCCCACGCGCGCCCCGCCCTGCGCGTCGCCGATTGCGCGCTCGTCGTGGTGGACGGCGTCCACGGCGTCGAAGTGCAGACAGAGAAGACGTGGGCCTATGCCAACGAGTTCATTGTGCCGCGCATCATGGTCATCAACAAGCTCGACAAAGAGCGCGCGGATTTCGGTGCGGCGCTCGACAGCGCCCGCCACACCTTCAGCCGCGCCATCGTGCCCTTCACTCTGCCCATCGGCAAGGAACAAGATTTCAAAGGCGTGGTGGACATCGTCCACATGAAGGCTTACGAGTTTGACGAAAACGGCAAGGCGCGCGAGCGCGAGATGCCGTCCGAGGGGCGCGACGTGATCGAACGCGAACGCGAACGCCTGGTCGAAGTCATCGCCGAATCCGACGACGCGCTGATGGAAAAATATTTCGAGCAGGGCACGCTCCCCGAAGAAGATATCGTCCCGAACATTAGTAGGGCCATCGCCGCCTCGCGTCTCTGCCCGGTCTTCGCCGTTTCGAGTTTAACGCTCGTCGGTTTGCAAAACCTGCTCGAAGGCATCGTCGATTATGCCCCCGCGCCCGACACGCACGAAGCCGAACATGGCAAATCAAGCGCGGACGGCGATGGCGGCGCGCCCGCCACGCGCAGGTACAGCCCCGAAGAACCTTTCTCCGCTTACGTCTTCCGCACCGTCGCCGACCCGTTCGCCGGTCGCATCACGATCATGAAAGTGATCAGCGGCCACGTCAAACACGACGCCACCATGCAGAACACCACGCGCGGCGCGAGCGAACGCCTCGGCGCGCTCCATTCGATGCAGGGCAAGCAACTCGACAAGATCGACGAGGCCAGCGCGGGCGATATTATCGCCTGCGTCAAACTTCGCGAGTCGCAGACGGGCGACACGCTTGCCGATAAGAATTCACCCATCGTTTACGACGCGCTCCAATACCCGGAGGCCGCCATCTCCTTCGCCATCGAACCCAAGTCACGGCAGGATGAAGAGAAGATCAGCGTCGCGCTGCACAAGATACTGGAAGAAGACCCCGGCCTCCACTTCTCGCGCGACGCGCAGACGAAAGAATTCATCCTCTCCGGCTCCGGCCAACTGCATGTCGAAACGGTCGTGCAGAAGCTGAAGGATCGCTACCATGTCGAAGTCGCGCTGCACCCGCCGAAAGTTCCTTACAAGGAGACGATCACGGCGAGCGCCGAGGTGCAGGGACGCCACAAGAAACAGACGGGCGGGCGCGGGCAGTTCGGCGATTGCAAAGTGGTCTTCGAGCCATTGGAGCGCGGCGGCGGCTTCGAGTTCGTGGACAAGATTTTCGGCGGGAGCGTGCCGCAACAGTTCAGGCCCGCCATCGAGAAAGGCATCGTCGAAGCGGCGGCGGGCGGCGCGATTGCCGGGTACCCGCTCGTCGATTTCAAAGTCACGTTGATCGACGGCTCTTATCACAACGTCGATTCGGACGAGCACAGTTTCCGCGCGGCGGGACGCAAGGCGTTTCGCGCGGCGATTGACAAAGTCAAGCCGTCGCTGTTAGAGCCGATCATGGACGTGGAAGTGGTTGCGCC
The DNA here is from genome assembly GCA_051006195.1 of Pyrinomonadaceae bacterium. GTDB lineage: Bacteria > Acidobacteriota > Blastocatellia > Pyrinomonadales > Pyrinomonadaceae > JAIVJZ01. The sequence continues at coordinate 2,456 of JBPCIP010000218.1, read as the reverse complement.
CGTCGAAGCGAGCGGCGACATCATGGGCGATCTCAATTCGCGGCGCGGGCGCGTGCAGGGCATGGAGATGCGCGGCAAGAATCAGGTCATCAAAGCGCAAGTGCCGATGGCCGAGATGCTCGACTATCAGTCGAAACTCAATTCCATCACCGCCGCGCGCGGCTCCTATCATATGGAGTTCTCCCACTACGACCCCGTCCCCGGCCAACTCACGCACAAGATCGTCGAACAGGCGCGCGCCGAGGGCAGGATCAGAGGCGAAGAGGAAGACTGATAATCATGTCTCTACCGATCAGCAAGTATTACTTTACCGTGGCCGAGTACGAGCGCATGGGACAGGCGGGCATCTTGGCGAAAGATGCCCGCCTTGAATTGATCGAAGGAGAGATCGTCGAAATGTCGCCCATTGGCAGCCGTCACGCCGCTTGCGTCAACTTTCTCAGTAGATTTCTGAACCGGGCTATGGGTGACAGCGCGCTCGTCAGCATCCAAAACCCGATCCGGCTCAACGACTTCTCCGAGCCGCAACCGGATGTCGCCCTGCTCCGGCTGCGCGATGATTTTTATCGAGCCGCGCACCCGACCCCGGCAGACGTGCTGCTCATTATCGAAGTGGCGGACACGACGCTGGAATACGACCGGCAGATCAAAGTGCCTCTCTATGCGAAGGCGGGCATCGCGGAAACATGGATCGTCCATCTCCCGGAAGAGCAGATCGAGATATACGCAGAATTGACCGGCGACGCGTATCAAACAATCCGACACTTCGGGCGCGGCGAGGAAGCACGCGCCCACACCATCGATGATCTAACCGTCCGCGTCGCCGACGTGTTGGGATAGACGCCCTGAGCGAAAGAGTGAATTTGAAAGCAGAGGCCATCAGATGACGAGATTCCTTGACGAACCGGCCCCGGCGGAACAAATGCCGCATACGGGCACAGCGATAATGCTCGACCTGCGTCCGGTCATCGACCTCACCGACGAGCAGTTTTACCAACTCTGTCGCGCCAACCATGAATTACGCTTCGAGCGCACGGCGGAAGGAGAAATCCTGATCATGCCCCCCACCGGCTCACGCACAGGCCAACGCAATTTCAAATTAACAGTGCTGTTCGGCATCTGGGTTCAACAGGACGGAACGGGCGTCGGGTTCGATTCCTCCACCGCTTTCAAGTTCCCGAACGGCGCGACCCGTTCGCCCGACGCTTCATGGATCAAGCGCGAGCGTTGGGAGGCATTGACCGCACAGGAACAGGAGAAGTTCAGTCCCATCTGCCCCGACTTCGTCATCGAACTACGCTCGTCAACCGACAATCTCACGGAGTTGCAGGCGAAGATGCATGAGTACATCGCTAACGGCGTGCGTCTCGGCTGGCTGCTCGACCCGCAGGAGCAAACCGCCTACATCTACCGCCCCGGCGCGGAGGTTGAGATGATCGCAGAGGCGCGGGCAATCTCCGGCGCACCGGAACTGCCGGGCTTCACTTTAAACTTGCAGGAAATCTGGTAAGACTTCGCAGTTGTCGATATAGTTACATCCCGCACTCGTTTCCCGATGTTTCGTGGGCGACTACGTGCCTCATCGGATAGTGAATGAATGCTCAGGCTGTAAAACGCTGGCCTCATAGTGAAATTCCTGACTTGAAAACTCACAAAGGCTTAAAGATGTCAGACATTCGCCGTGCCTCAATCAAAGAACTGGCTCATAAAATCAAACACAGCAACCGGAATTCAATCCCGAATGGGCAAGGCTCGACCCGGATTTTGAGTGGATTCGTGAGGATGCCCGCTTCAAGGAAATTGTGGGAGAGAATACATAATATAACCGGGACGTTTTAGCTTCAGCGCGCTGCTCCTGCTCGAACTCGCCCTCGACGCAACCTATCAAACAATCAAAGCCGCCGCTTATAGCGTGGCCTTCGTAGGGGATAATTGAGCAACCATCTTTGCTGTTATAATCCTGAGAATATGAGAATCAACCGCATAAAACTGGCGTCGTTATTACTGGTGTTGGCCTTCGCAGCCTGCGGCGGCAGCGGCGGGACGACGAAAGAGACACGGAGTCCTGAGAGCGATGCGCTGCTGCGCGCGGCGCGAGCCGGTCATGCCGACACGGTGAAAACCACGCTCGCCGCTCCCGGCGCGGATGTTAACGCGAGAGATGAGAACGGCGGCACGCCTCTGATCGAAGCCGCGCGCGCCGGGCATAATGATGTCGTGCAGGCTCTGCTCGTCGCGCGTGCGGACGTGAAGGTGAAGGACAAACGGGGCAAGACCGCCCTGATGTACGCGTCGGAAGGCGGCCACACCGAAACCGTCCGGCTGCTCAGACAGGCCGGGGCGTCGGAATAAAGTCTTCTCTGAGTTCAAGCGGCGCTAAACGTTGAGAGGCGGGGTCGGGGGGGGGAGGGCGGGGGCAGGTGCCAATCTCGGCACCACACTCCCCTTCTTTCTGT
>JBPCIP010000217.1:0-41535 GCA_051006195.1 Pyrinomonadaceae bacterium | reverse complement strand
GGTTGCGAAAGGGAAGAATCGCGATGGACTTTTGCGCGCCGTCGGAGATGTTGGTCGTGTGTTGCGTTGCGTTGTCGGGGGCATTTGGCACAGCGGAGACGTTGCGCGAAGAGGCGGAAGGCGGCGCGGAAGTTGACTGCGCGGTGGAAGTGGTCTCGTTGCCGGTGATGTTGCGCAGCCAGCGCCGGAAGGTACGACCGAAAGAAGTGCTGCCCGCTTGATGACGCGGCGCGACCAGCTCGAAGTCGTTGGTCGCGTCGAGCGTCCCCCCCGATGCTGCCGCTGCCGCCGCCAGTTCGCGTTTGACGGCGCGCAAATCGTCGCGCATTTCGGAGATTCGTTGATAGCGATCCTTCGGGTCTTTGGCGAGCGCGCGGTCGAGTATCTCTTGCAGGCACGGCGGCGCGTCCTGTCGCAAATCCGCGATGGGGACGGGCGTCTCGTGGAGCACGGCGTAGCGTACCTCGACGTTCGTCTTGCCTTGAAAGGGCCAGATGCCCGCGAGCATTTCATACAGGAGAACGCCGGTGGAAAAGATGTCGGCGCGATGGTCAACGTGCGCGCCCGTCGCCTGTTCGGGGGCGGCGTAGGTGGCCGTGCCGTAAGGGACGCCCATCTCGGTCAGGTGGACATCCGACTTGCTGCCACTACTACCTCTTTCATCGAGCAATTTGGCTAAACCGAAATCGAGCACTTTGGCCGTGCCGTTCTTCGTCACCATCACGTTGCCCGCTTTGATGTCGCGATGGATCACGCCGCGCGCGTGGGCGGCGGCGAGCGCGTCCGTCACCTGCACGGCGATAGAGAGCGCGCTGCGCAGTTCGAGCGGCCTGCCGTTGACGATCTGGCGCACGTTCTTCCCGTCGATGTACTGCATCGTGATGAAGTGCAGTCCCTTCTCTTCGTGCAGGCCGTAGATGATGCAGATGTTCGGGTGGTCGAGCGAAGAAGCGAGTTGGGCTTCGCGCTCGAAGCGCTTGAGATTGGATTCGCGAGAAGTCAGTTCGGGTGAAAGGACTTTGAGGACGAGCGTGCGACCGAGCCGCGTGTCGGTCGCCTTGTAGACTGTGCCTTGCCCGCCTGCGCCGAGTTTCTCAGTGATCTTGTAGTTGAGCAGAGTTGAACCAAGCATTGATAGTTACTATTCTAACTCCGAAGGTGGGGAAAATGACAAAGGCGAAAGGGTATTCAAGGGGGAGAAGTGAAGGGGAAAGGAAAACCTGTCTTAACCTCTTTCCCCTTATCCCCTAAATTTAGGGTCTTCTTAACTGGCGCACGGCCAGCGTCAATCATGCACCGTTCAACCACGCGGGGGCGTGCCCCAGCCAGAGCCGACGTAAACGCCGTCTTCGACGATGCACGGCACGGTCGGGTCGCCGTCGGAGTAAGCGAACATCTCCTTGCGTCGCGCGCCGTCGGTCTGCGCGTCGTATTCCGTAAAAGCAAGCCCTTGCGAGTTGTAGTGATCCCGCGCCTGCTGGCAATAAGGGCAGCCCGGCTTTACATATATTACGATTCCCATTTATCTTCAACCTCCCTTCACGCCTGTAGTTTAACAAGAACAGAGACGAGTGACGAGACGGCAGACAACAAATCGTTAATCGTGATTTGGAGCAAACGCCTTGTCAATTATCCCTGCGCAAGGGTGATGAGTCAGTTTGAAAAGTGAAACCATTTTATTTATCACGCCATCACAAGTTCCCCTTGCTGAATGAATGCTCATTCAGTATGATACGTTCTCCTCTCGTATGAACTTCTGAGAAAGGTTCTTTCCCTTATGCTTCGGATTGAAAAAGCAGCGGTGCTCGGCGCGGGCACGATGGGCGCGCAGATCGCCGCGCACCTGGCGAACGCCGGAATCCCTGTGCTCTTGCTCGACATCGCCCCGCGCGAATTGACGCCGGATGAACAGGCGAAAAACTTGACGCTTGCGTCGAAAGCGGTGCGCAATCGTATCGCGCAGGGCGGACTCGACGCGGCACGCAAGGCCAAGCCCGCTGCGTTCTTTGCCGCTGACCGCGCCGCGCTCGTCTCCGTCGGGAATTTTACGGACGACATGGCGCGTTTGAAAGATTGCGACCTCGTCATCGAAGCGGTGGTCGAAAATTTAGAGATCAAGCGCAAACTTTACGAGGGGGTCGAAGAGCATCGGCGCGCCGGTTCGATCATCGCGTCGAACACGAGCGGCATCCCGATTCGACAGATCGCCGAAAATTTCTCGGAAGATTTCCGCGCGCACTTTCTCGGCATCCACTTCTTCAACCCGCCGCGCTACCTGCATCTCTGCGAACTCATCCCGACCGAATGGACGAAACCGGAAGTGGCCTGCGCCGTCTTCGGCTTCCTCGATCAGCGACTCGGCAAGGGCGTCGTCATCGCCAAAGATCGCCCGAACTTTATCGCCAACCGCATCGGCACGTATGGCGCGCTCGTCTCGATCAGGACGATGCTCGAAGACAATTACACTATCGAAGAAGTTGACAAGATGACGGGGCAGGTCATCGGGCGTCCGAAGTCCGCCACCTTTCGCACGTTCGACCTCGTCGGCGTCGATGTCTTCGCGCACGTCGCGAAGAATCTCTACGAAGCCGTGCCCGAAGACGAGGATCGCGAAATATATGTCGCGCCGGTGTTTCTTACCGACATGATCCGGAGCGGGATGCTCGGCAACAAAACCAAAGGCGGCTTCTACCGCAAGCAAAAGGGCGAAGGCGGCGTCAACGAAATCTGGACGCTCGACCACGCCACGCTCGAATACCGACCGCCGCAGAAAGTGAAACTGCCCGCGCTGGAGATGGCGAAGAACATGGAAGAGGTGGGCGAACGCATGAACGCGCTCGTGTGGGGCAAAGACCGCGTCGGTGCGTTTTTGTGGAAAACCGTCTCGCGCACGCTGCGCTACGCGGCGAACCGCATTCCTGAAATTGCCAACAACATCGTGGATGTTGATCGCGCGATGAGTTGGGGCTTCAATTGGGAGTTGGGCGTTTTTGAAACGTGGGATGCCATCGGCGTGGAAAAATCCGTCGGGCGGATGCGAGAGGAAGGCGCGGCAGTTCCCGCCAACATCGAGCGGATGCTTGGGACGGGCGCGCGGAGTTTTTACAAAACGGAGAACGGGCAGCGTTTTTATTTCGACTTTGACACGCTCGAATACAAACCCGTCAACGAACCGGCGGGCGTGATCATCCTGAAGTCAGTCAAGGAGCGCACGGGCGTCGTCAGGAAAAACGCGGGCGCGTCGCTCGTTGACCTCGGCGACGGCGTGGCATGTCTTGAGTTTCATTCCAAGATGAACGCCATCGGCGGCGATACGATCAGTATGCTCAAACAGTCGCTGGCCGAAGTGGAGCGAAACTTCGTCGGCCTCGTCGTCGGCAATCAGGGCACGAATTTCTGCGTCGGCGCGAATTTGATGTTGATGCTGCTGGAAGCGCAGGACGAGAACTGGGAAGAGTTGGACCTGATGGTGCGCGCCTTCCAGAACGCCGTCATGAGTTTGCGCTATTCGCCGAAGCCGGTGGTCGTTGCGCCGTTCAATTTAACCGTCGGCGGCGGCTGCGAGTTCGTGCTGCACGGCGACCGCGTGCGCGCCGCCGCCGAGACTTACATCGGATTGGTCGAAGTCGGCGTCGGCATCGTCCCGGCGGGCGGCGGCGCGAAGGAGATGACGCTGCGCGCGTTCGATTCGATTCCGCGAGGGATGGACGATGCCGATCCGTTCCCGTTCATCAAACGCGCGTTTGAAACGATTGCGCTGGCGAAGGTCGCCACATCCGCCGCAGAAGCGCGGGGTTTGGGCTACCTGCGCGATGAAGATTCGATCTCGATGAATCGGGATCGTTTGATCGCCGATGCCAAACAGGAAGTGCTCGCGCTCGCGCTCGGCGGCTACGCCGAACCGCAACCGCGCACCGACATCCCCGCGCTCGGCCTGTCCGCGCTCTCGACCCTCAAACTCGGTCTTCATCAAATGAAGCGCGGCGGTTTTATCTCCGACTACGACGCGGTCATCGGTGAAAAGCTCGCGCGCATTTTAACGGGCGGCGATCTCAATCACCCGACGCGCGTGAGCGAACAATATTTGCTCGATCTCGAACGCGAGGCGTTTCTCTCGCTCGCCGGGCAACGGCAAACGCAGGAGCGCATGGCGGCGATGCTCAAGACCGGCAAGCCGCTCAGGAATTAGTGCTCGGTTTTCAGTTTTGAGTTCCTTCTGAAAACTGAGAACTGACAACTGTAAAACTGTTATGGATTACCCGGTGACGCCTGCCGTCAGGTTGCTGCGCGAGAAGAAGGTGGAGTTTGAGCCGCACCTCTACGCTTACGAGGAACGCGGCGGGACGCGCCACTCCGCCGAGTCGTTAGGAGTAGACGAGCACGCGGTGGTGAAAACGCTGGTGATGGAGACGGAGGCGCGCAAACCGATCATCGTGTTGATGCACGGCGACCGGGAAGTTTCGACGAAGACGTTAGCGCGCTCGCTCAAAGTGAAAAGCGTGCAACCGTGCGACCCGGCGACGGCGCAGAAGCACACGGGCTATCTGGTCGGTGGGATCAGTCCCCTCGGCACGAAGACGAAGCTGCCGGTCTATGTCGAGCGGACAGTTTTCGCTCTGCCGAAGATTTACATCAACGGCGGCAAGCGTGGTTTTCTGGTGGAGATTGAACCGAAGATTTTGCATGAGCTACTGTCAGCCGAAGAAGTTGAAGTAGCAATGACGCAACGCGAGGTATGAGATGCAAAATATTTACCGACTCCCTTTGGTGCTGGAACCCCAACCGGAAGGTGGTTATACGATCACTTGTCCGCTCTTGCCGGAACTGATCACCGAAGCTGATACGTTGGATGAAGTGCTGCCGAACGTCTCGGATGCATTGGCGGCAGTAATCGAATCTTATGCAGACTTGAAACAACCTTTGCCGGAGATTCTCAAACCGTTGAATCCCAATTCGCCGCTCCGGGCGGAAACGCTTGTGCCTGTGAAAGCAGCGTGAAGTATCGGGAAATAATAACGAAACTGCGCAAACTCGGTTGCGTGGAGATTCCGCGCACGGGCGGCGGGTCGCATCGGAAATGGCACAACCCGAAGAAGCAAAAAGTTGCGCCCGTGCCGGATTGGGGTAACAAAAATCTGAAGCTTGGCACTGTCCGCGCTATCGTGCGACAGTTGGATTTAGACTGGGAAGAGTTCAAACAAGCCTAAGTCTGATTTAAGTGAGTTGAACCAGAGGACGAATTATGAGAGACGCAGTTATCGTATCAGCAGTTCGCACGGCGGTGGGGAAAGCGCCGAAGGGAACTTTGCGCGACACGCGCCCGGATGAGATGGGCGCAATCGTCATCAAGGAAGCCCTGAGCCGCGCCAAAGGCGTGGAGTTGAATGAAGTCGAAGACGTGATCATGGGCTGCGCGATGCCGGAAGCGGAGCAGGGCATGAACGTGGCGCGGTCGGCGGCGATTCGCGCCGGGCTGCCCGTCGAAACGTCGGCGATGACGATCAATCGCTTCTGTTCGTCGGGGCTGCAATCAATCGCCATCGCTGCCGACCGCATCAGGACGGGCGGCGCGGACGTGATCGTCGCGGGCGGCCTTGAGACGATGTCTCTGATCCCGATGGGCGGGCACACGATTCGCCCGAACCCGTATCTGGTCGAGCACTACCCGGATTTTTATCTGAACATGGGACTCGCCACTGAGAATGTCGCGCGCAAGTATGAAATTTCGCGCGCGGAGCAGGACGAGTTTTCGTATCAATCGCACCGGCGCGCGGCGGCGGCGCAGGACGCGGGCAAGTTCGACGAGGAGATCGTGCCGCTCACCGTCGTCTTTGAGGACTTGGACGAGCGCGGGCGCAAACGACGGCGCGAAGTCGCGTTTGAAAAAGACGAGGGCGTCAGGCGCGACACGTCCGCCGAGAGTCTCGGAAAATTAAGACCCGCGTTTCACATGAAAGGCACGATCACGGCGGGCAACGCTTCGCAGATGTCCGACGGGGCGGCGGCGGCGGTCATCATGTCGGGGGAGCGCGCCCGCGCTTTGGGCCTGCGCCCGCTCGCGCGTTTCGTCGCCTACGCCACCGCCGGATGCCCGCCCGAAGAGATGGGCATCGGGCCGGTCTATGCGATCCCCAAAGCGTTGAAGATCGCGGGGCTGACGCAGAATCAGATCGACGTGTTTGAACTCAACGAAGCCTTCGCCGCGCAATCTCTCGCCGTGATCAAGACGCTCGGCCTCGACCCGGAGAAGGTCAACGTCAACGGCGGCGCGATTGCGCTCGGCCACCCTCTGGGCTGCACGGGCGCGAAATTGACGGCGACTGCACTGGGCGAACTCGAACGCCGTGACGGTCGCTACGCGATGGTCACGATGTGCGTCGGCGGCGGCATGGGCGCAGCCGGAATTTTTGAACGGATCAAACAATAATTTCAAGTTTCAGGTTGTTTTCTTCAACCTGAAACTTAATACTTGAAACCTCTATAAGACAAGGGAGAGTCGTTATGTCAGCCGTAGCCGAAGAGAAAAAGATAATCGTGGGCGGGAGTTTTCTGATCGAGGAGCGCACACCGGAGGAAGTGTTCACGCCGGAGGATTTCACGGAAGAGCACCGGATGATCGCGGAGACGACGCGCGAGTTTATGGATAACGAAGTGCGCCCGGCTACCGACGAGTTAGAGAAACACAACTGGGAGTTGTCGCGCGAATTGATTCGCAAGGCGGCGGAATTGGGGATGGTCAGCGTCAACATTCCGGAAGAGTACGGCGGCCTCGGTCTCGATCAAACGAGCGGCGCGATTGTCGGCGAATTGATGGGGCGCTCCGCATCATTCGCGACGACGCTCGGCGCGCAGAGCGGCATCGGCCTCACGCCGATCATCTATTTCGGCACGGAAGAGGCGAAGCGTAAATATCTCCCGAAGATCGCGTCGGGCGAGATGGTGTCGGCTTACGCTCTGACGGAAGCGGGTTCGGGTTCGGACGCGATGGCGGCGAAGGCGACCGCGCGCCTGAGCGCAGACGGCACGCACTACATCCTTAACGGCGAGAAGATGTGGATCACGAACGGCAGCTTCGCCGACGTGTTTATCGTCTTCGCGAAGATCGACGGCGACAAGTTCAGCGGCTTCATCGTCGAGCGGCAGGAGGGTTTGACGAACGGCGCGGACGAGCACAAGATGGGCATCAAAGGTTCCTCGACGACTGCGCTCATCCTGAACGACGCGAAAACCCCGGTCGAAAATCTGCTCGGCGAAGCCGGCAAGGGCGCGAAGATCGCCTTCAACATCCTCAACATCGGTCGGTTCAAATTGGGCGCGATGTGTACGGGCGGGATGAAGCTGATGATCCACGATGCGGTGCGTTATGCAAACGAGCGGCAGCAATTCGGTCGTTCGATCTCTTCGTTCGGCGCGATCAAGGCGAAGCTCGCGGAGATGGCGATTAAGACGTGGGTGGGCGAGACGATGGTCTATCGCACGCTCGGTCTGATCGAGCGTGCGACGAGCGACGCGGCAAACGCGGAAGCGAAACTGCAAGGCATCGAAGAGTACGCGGCGGAATGCTCTATCATCAAAGTCGCCCTGTCGGAGTATTGCGGGTTCGTCGCCGATGAGATGGTCCAGATTTACGGCGGCTACGGTTATTCGGCACACTACCCGGCGGAACGCGCTTACCGCGATGCGCGCATCAACCGCATCTTCGAGGGCACGAACGAGATCAACCGGATGTTGATTCCGGGGCGCATGATGAAAAGCGCGATGACGGGACGGCTCGCCCTGTTGCCCGCCGCGCAGAAGTTGATGGAAGAAGTTCTGACGCCCGCGCTGGCCTCGTTTGACGAAGACGAGAGCGTGCTCGCCGCCGAGTTGAAACTTGTGCGCAATGCGAAGAAGGTCGCTTTGCTGACGCTCGGCACGGCGGCGCAGAAGTACATGGCGAAGCTGGCCGAACAGCAGGAGATACTGATGGGCGTGGCGGACATCGTGACGGACGTGTACGCGATGGAGTCGGCCATCCTGCGGGCGCAGAAACTCGCCGCCGGGCAGGGCGAAGAAGCGGCGGCGCGCTATCTCGACATGACGCGCGTCTTCTGCAACGACGCCGTCTCGCGCATCGAAACGCAAGCCAAGCACACGCTCGCCGCCATGACCGAAGGCGACGAACTCAGAACGCTCCTCGTTGCCCTCAGACGCTTCACCAAACAGACGCCCATTAACACCGTCGCCGCGCGCCAACGCATCGCCGAAGTGTTGATCAAGGCGAACAAGTACGCTTACTGAAAGTGAGCGGTAAACAGTAAGCAGTTGTGGGGGTTGTTTTTACTGTTTACCGCTCACCGCTTACCTGCGCTATGAAGATCGTTCCCATTTCACTGCCGACGCCGTTCTACATCGGGCCGGTCAACGTCTATCTGATCACGCAAGACCCCGTCACGCTCATCGATACGGGGCCGAAAACAAAGGAGGCATTGGAGGCACTGCGCGAGGGCCTGAGACGAGCGCGGTTTCACGTCCGAGACATCCGGCGCATCGTGTTGACGCACGCGCACGAGGACCACTGCGGGCTGGCGAAGTCGCTGCGCGATGAAGCGAAGGAGGCGGAGGTGCTGGTGCATGGTTGGGAGACGGGACATCGCGCCGCGGGGCGACTCCGGCATGAGGATGACCACGCGTTGCTCATGCGCGCGGGCGTCCCCGTTGCAGAGATCGAAGCGATGCAGCGGATGTACGAAGGCATGCGCCGGTTCGGCGATGCGCTGGAAGATGAAGAGCATCGCGAATTGGTGGACGACTCGGAGTTGGAATTTGAAAACGGGAGTTTACGCGTCGTGCATACGCCGGGACATACGCCGGGATCATGTTCATTCGTCCGTGAGGCCGACCGCACGATCATCGCGGGCGATTGCATCCTGAAGCGCATCACGCCGAACCCGGTGCTCTCGCCCGACCCCGTAGATTCGTCGCGGCGTTTCCGCTCGCTCGCGGAATATCTGGTGAGCCTTGCGCGCCTGCGCTCGTTCGCGCCCACGCTCGTCTATGGCGGGCACGGCGAACCTGTCACGGATTTCGAGGAATTGTTCGCCCGCTACCTGCGCGCGATTCGCGAGCGACAGGCGGAGGTCGTCCGGTTCGTGCCGAAGGGAGGCGCGACGGCGTGGGAAGTGGCGCGCGAGATGTTCCCGGAGGCGGCGGACGTGCATCGCTTCCTCGCCGTCTCGGAAGCGGTGGCGCATCTCGATCTGGCGCATTCGGAGAACAAACTCGCTGTTGAGTTGAGCGACGGGCGCGAGGTCTATCGCAAATTAACGGCTGCCTGAGGGCGGGACGCGAGCGTGCGCCGCAACAGGAAGTTGAATCAAGCTGGAGTCGAAGCGGTCACCGTCCATCCGTTCAGGGATTGACGGTGGCCGCTTCGACTTAGCCGACGAGACCGGAGGCTCGCACCTCGCGAGCCGGTCAGCTTGTCCGAGGCACGCATTTATCGGTCTGTACTGCGCAACTGCCTTGCACTTGAGAGCTTGCGCTGCCTCTGAGGTTTTGAAGTCGCGGCGGGTGCAGGTTCAGTCAGGGCTTCGACGTTGACGAAGAAACTGAAAGCCCCGTTCGCTTCGACGCCGAGCGTAAACTGCAAGTCGATGGTCGTGCCGGGCGCGAGCGAGCCGTTTGGCGGAATGATCGTCACGCTGGCGTTCAATCCGCCGTTAATCGGGTCTGAGGTTGATTCCAGCGTCGTGCCGTTGACGGAAGACACGCCGATGCTGGTCGGCGTCACGGCTTCGGTGGTCGACGAAAGCAGTCTTAAATCCGCCTGCGGAGTTGCCACTACGGGGCTATTCAGAGTGGTGATATTGACCACGCGGAAGCGGAGCCGGGTCACCGTCTCGCCTGTGGTGTTGGTGAAGCGGCGACGAATTTTCAGCGTGCCGAGGTCTTGATTGTCGCTTGTAATATCTTCCGGGTCGCGGACGCGATTCGGCGGTGCGGATAAGGGCGTCGCCGGCTCGATCAAAGAAGCTTTGATCGTGGCGTTGCGCTGAACGGGGCTGGAGAGATTCTCCGGCCCGGGTGCGCCGAGAATCGAAGCCCTTCCGTTCAATGTGGCGGCGGTCGTCGAGACCAAGTCAAAATCGTTCTGATTATCGTTCGTGTCTTGCGGCGTGCCGGTGCTGAGCCTGCGCACGAAACTGAACGAGGCGGGGCTGGCGGTGATTCCCCCGGCGGGCGAGAGTCCGGCGCCTTCAACGAACAACGGTTGCGTTCCTCCCGTGAAGCCGACGGCATCAAGGCGGAACGGGTTCGGGTTAGCCGTGTTGGTGGGCGGAAGGTTCGCCGGGTTGGCGGTGCTGAACAAAGCGATGCCGCCATTATCCACGATGCCCGTCGTATAGCCGCTGGAGAGAGCGCCGGTTGACGGGTTGGCGACTTGATCGCCGGTTGCGTAGCCGCCGAGACTGTAGCCGCTCGCGCCGATATTGACGGCGAGGAAGTGGCCGCGCGCCGGGATAACCGTGCCGTTCGGGATCACGAATCTCGTGCTGGTGGAGCCGGTGCCCAAATTGACGCCCACGAGCGCCCATCCGTCGGGCGTGGTCGCGCTGGCGTCGGGCGTAGCGTCGACAACGGTGATGGGGGCGTCGCTGTTGTTATAAAACTCGATGAACTCGTCGTTGCCGCCCGATCCGGCGCGGAAACGAAACTCGCTGATAATAATGGTGCTCTGCGCGAAGACGCTCTGCGCGCCGGAGATGGCAAAGCCGAGCGCCAGCACAGCGAACGTTGAGAAGGAGAGGCGAAGGAAGCTTTTCATAGTGAACTCCATGCGGTTGAAAGAAATTTTTATCCGGTGGCTTTCGGTACGAAGTTGAGGAGCTAGCTCCGCGCATGAAGGCCACCCTTAGATTTTTCTGAAGCGTGCCACAGACAATATGCCAAGTTCAGAAAGCGGTCAATGTTGAGCCGCTACTTTGCCATCCCCCGAACCTTCTGGAAGAGTCGGCGCGAAAGCATGTGTAGTGGTTCACGTAATTCGGAAACAAGCTGTTTCTGAGTTGGATGGTAGCAGCCGCAGGTTACAGATGATTTAACTCACGCCGCGCGCCGCCACAGTCTGCCCGCGCACGGCTGAAACTTTTTCTCCGGCGGCAACATCTACCGTACCAGGCAGCAAGTCTTGCGCAACGCAGGGCAGCGTGCGAAGGATTTACGGGGAGGGTTAAATGCTTTTCGATTTCGCGGCGCAAAATCAATTACTTGATGACTTCAAACTCGAAATAAATAGTCTTCCCGCGAATGACGTAACAAAGATAAGTTTCCCAGAAGCGGCGGAAGAAACGTAAGCCGGGATAGCGGTTGCAACTGTTGATGAGGAGTTCCAGCCCCAGAGCGCGCCAGAGTTTGAGCAGCGTGACGCGGATGACGCGGGGGCGCAGGCGCACGTCGCTATAGAAAGCGAAGTCGGGGCGTTGGCCTGTGAAGTAAGCGAATGATTCGGTAGTGAGATGATGCCTGTGTGTCGGGTCGGTGTAGGAAGCGATGTCGGAATAATGCGGCGTATCGAGGCGGATGAGCGCGCCGGGTTTACTGATGCGGTAGAGTTCGGCGACGACGGCGAGCACGTCTTCGATGTGTTCGATCACTTGGTTGCCGACGATCACGTCGAATTCGTTATCGGGAAACGGGTAGGGCACCACATCGAGATCGTGGATCACGTCGGCGTGCGTTTTCGGGTTGCTGTCGAGGCCGATGCTGCCGGGCGTCTTGTGAATGCCGCAGCCGATGTCGAGAATTTTCATCGCGGGAAAGTTACCTCAAGTGCGTGGCGCGGCGCAAAAAATTCGGACGCGGCGCAAAAAATTCGGAACTGTGCTTGCACCGCGCCGTGAAACTGCCAGAAATCTCTTTCGGAGGATTAAGCTTTATGTTCAGTAAAAAAACGACACTACCCCTCGCCCTCTTGCTCTGCCTGAGCACCAACCTGAACGCTCAGGATGCGCCGCCCGCGCCCCCTGACCCGGAAGGCCGGCAGGATAGGAGGCCAGCGGCAGCAGGCGCGTACACTTTTGTTTTCGGGGGCGGACATCAACTGGGCGTTCACGTCGAAAACGTGACGCGCGAAAATATGAGCCGCTTTAATTTATCAGGCGAACCGCGCGGCGTGGCCGTCCGCGACGTGTTGGAGAACGGCCCGGCGGCGAAAGCCGGACTCCAAAAGAATGATGTCATCCTGCGCTTCGACGGGGAAAGTCTGTCGAGCGTGCAGAAACTGCAACGACTCATCAGCGAGTCCGCGCCCGAACACACCGCGCGACTCAGCGTCAGCCGCAACGGCGCGGAGCAGGAACTCTCCGTCACGCTCGGCAAGCGGGGCGACCTTATGCCGGGAGGGCTGGGGAATTTCACGTTCCCGGATATGCAGGAGTTTCGCTTGAACGCCGACGAGTTCAAACACAACGCCGAAGAATGGAAGAAGCACGCGCGGGAGTGGGAGCGCAACTCCGGCGAGTTGCGCAAGGGGTTGGAGAAGTTTCGCGCCGACGGCGGAGGCGGGAGCGGCCACAACTTCACGCTGGTCTTCGGCGCAAATCGCCGTCTCGGCATCACGACTCAGCCGCTGACCGAGCAACTCGCGGATTACTTCGGCGTCGGGGAGCGCGCGAGCGGCGGAGTGCTCGTTACTTCAGTCGTCGAGAACAGCCCGGCGGCGAAAGCCGGACTCAAGGCGGGTGATTGTATTATCGAAGTTGACGGCACGTCATTGAAGTCGGCGAGCGAACTCTCCCGATTTGTTAACCGCAAAGACGATGGCGACGTGACGCTGACCGTCATGCGCGACAAAAAAAGACGCACCGTCAAAGTGAAGCCGGAGCGCACGCAGCAGCCGACCTTCTTCACTCCCGGCGCGGAATTCGCCGCGCCGATGGCTTTGACCGTGCCGCACATCGTCGCCGTGCCGCAATCACCGGCGATGCCCGCCCTGCCGCGCCTTGCGCCTGCGCCGCGCATCGCACCCGTGCCGCGCATCGCACCCGTGCCGCGCGGCATGCTGCTCAGACCTGGCACATGGATTCTTTAATGTGTCATTTGAATGCTAAGGGGAAGTAAGAGCCACGTCGCGCGAGGTAAAATACACGATGCGGCGCGAAGTAAGAGCCACGAAGTGGCGATAGGTAATAGCTCCGTGCGTGAGCGCGGGGAAAAATGGCTGCCTGATGGGAGCGGCTACTTCCTATCGCCGCTTCGCGGCTTTCTGTTTTCTACTGCCGTTTGACATCTCTCTGTCGCCGTTCGCGCGGTTCCGGTCGCAAGCGTCGCCCCGGCGTTTTCAGTTTCAATTTTTACGGGCGCAACTCTCGCAAGCCTCTTTCCGCGTCGGCGTATGCGCCATCTGTGATGTTGCCCAATTTTACCGCCGCTTCAAAGGCTTTGATCGCTTCGTCCCGGCGTTCAAGGAAAGCGAGGATGCGCCCCATCGCAGTGTAGGCGCGGGAGAGGAGCGCGCGGTCGGTCTCGGTGGAAGCGGCTTGAATGGCGAAACGGTAATTGGCGAGTGCGCGCCCCAGTCGTTCGTCGCGCACGCCTTCGTCGAAAGCGTCGCTGGCCGCGATGCTGGCCGCCTGCGCGAGTCCGAAGAAGATGCGCGGTTCGCGCTCGTGCTGTGTCATCAACGCGCGCAAACGCGTCTCTGCTTCCGTGTAATTTTTTTGGCGCAGCAGTTCATTAGCTTCGGCGAGACTGTTGCCGAGTGCGACCCGCCGCGCGTCGTCGCGCGTGTCCGCCGCGCTTCGGTTGGCCGCCGCCGCCGCCGCTTCACGACGCGATGCCAAAACGCGTTCGCGCGCCGCCGCGTACTGCGCGGGACGATCCTTCTCGCGCGCCACGTCGATGCGATTCACCATATCGGCGAAGAAATTGGAGAAGTCGAATCCGGCGATCTCTTGGTCGCGCAGTTGTTCGGAGAAGTAAAAGGCAAGCACCGCGCCGCGTTCATAAGCATCGGCGAGTTGCGCCGTCAATTCGTCTTCGAGCAACGCGCGCTCGCCTTGCAACTCTTTGACGACGCTCGCGCGCTCCGTCTCCTTCGCGCTTTGCAAACGCGCGCTCGTTCGTTCCGCCAGCAAACGCAGGCGCACACTTAAAGTCAGGCGTGCGTCCGCCGCGATGACGAGCGAGCGGGCGACGGAATCGAAGATGTCGAGCGTCTGGGTGGCGGCGGGCGACGAAGCGGCGGCGGCAGCGCGTTCGTCGAGGAGGCCGCGAATATCGGCGCGCTTCAAAGCGATTTCGCGGTTGAAGCGCAGGATGATGGGATCGACGATGTATTGCAGGTAAGCGCGGCGCACTTCCGAAGAGGCCGGGTCGATGCCGGCGGGGACGACCGCGAAATAGTCGTCCCCGATGATGCGAAAGTTAACTGATCCGGGCACAGCTAACAGATCAGGCACGAGCAGGAAACGTCGCTCGCGTTCGCGGGTGATGAAGACCGGGGGGGCGTTTTTCTTCTTCTTCTTGTTCGCCGGAGAATTGCTGGCGGGCGTGCGTTCGAGCGTCATGGTCACGGGGCGCGTGTGCAGATAGGAGAGCACGACGCGCAGCATCTCGGAGGTTTGCGGTCGCAGGCGGTCGCCCTCTTTTTGATAAACGGCGAGGTAGGCGGGCAACCGCTCCGCGATGCCTGACTTGCGGTAGAACTCGCCCAGCAACGGCGCGAAGTCGAGCACATCGAGCACGCCTTCAAAGAGGTCTTCAGAGCGCGCGGGGGCGGCGAAAGCCGGCGCGGGGCCGAGCGCGTAAGCGAGCGAGACGTAGCGCGCGGCCTGCGCGGCGGACGTCGCCGTCGGCTCCCTGAGTTTGTTCAACTCGTAGAAGCGGCGCAGGCGGGCGCGCAAATCAGGGTCGAGATTTTCCTGATCCCGCCGCACCAGCGCGCGAAACTCCGAAGTCTGCCGCCCTTGCGGCGTCGGGTCGAAACCGGCGGCATCAAGCGCGGCCATCATCACGACAAGGCGCGGCTCCGGCGCGATCTGAACGCCGTAATCCGATAAATCGAGCGTGCCGGAACGCATGGGCTGCGAGCGCGGCGACGGCTGCGAGGGCGGCGTTGACGCGGGGCGCGCAGCCGTCGTCTGCTGTGCCGGTTGAGAATTGTTCTGAGCTAAAGTCGCCGTCTGGCCGGAAACGAGCAGGGCAACGATGATACGAAAGAAACGCTTTTTCATGAAATTAAAAACTACTTGTGATTGAATTTTCCGACGCCGGGAAGGTAAGGCGCGAAATCACTGCTCATCAATTATACGTTAAAGATGCCGGAGCCCGCGCGACGGATGCCAGTGAATCAAAGGATGAAGGCCGGAAGGATGAAGGATGAAATAAAATCGTTCGGGCGGCTGAATCCTTCCTTTCATCCTTCCGCCTTCATCCGGGCTCGGGCGCGGAGCAGTTTTAAGGTAACAGGATAGGCGGCGAGCGAACAAACGACGGAGAGCGCCATGCCGCCGATGGAGAAGGGGAGGACGATGTCCCGGAGATGGGTGAAAAGTTGTTGCCAGTAGGCGGCGGTGAGCAGGTGCGGCTCGCTGAGCAGTTTCCAGCCTTCTTCAGGCAGGCTGAATGGCCGTCCCATGATCAGCGCGCCGATGGCATAGGAAGCGGCGATGATGGGCACGAGCGTGAGGAAGGGATTATTGACGAACGTGCCGGTGTAGATGGCGATTTTATTGAAGCGGAACAGGAAGGCGACGAGGGTCGCCATAATCGTGTGCAGTCCGAGGAAGGGAGAGAAGGCGATGAAGACGCCGACGGAAAAAGCGAGCGCCGTCCGCTCCGGCGGGTCGTCAACCGCGAGCAGACGGCGAAAAGCTGCACGAAACATAATTCGAGTGGCGAGTGACAAGTGATGAGTGACGAGAAGCAGCAAGTCTTAAAACTTGTCACTCGTCACTCATCACTCATCACTGTTATTTGAAACTATTGAGCGCGCTCGACTCATCGTCGTAGGTGTCGAAGACGGTGAGCAGTTTGGTGATGGCGAGCAGGTCTTGAATCTTCTGGGTCAGGTTGAGGAGTTTGAGTTGGCCGCCTTCACGGTTAATGGCCGTGAAGCTGGCGACGAATTCGCCGATGCCGCTCGAATCAACATAGCCGACCTGCGAAAGGTTCAACAGAATCTTCTTCTTGCCTTCTTCGATCAAACGACGGATCGCGCCCCGCAGCGCGACCGAGCCTTCGCCGATGGTAATTTTGCCGCTCATGTCGAGGACGGTCACATCTCCGGCCTGACGCTCGTTGATATTCAGTTCAGCCATTGTAGGAAATCTCCTTAGATAACAATTTTGAGTTTTGGGTTTTCAGTTTTCAACCAGCAACTCGAGGCACATAACTGAAAACTCAAAACTCAAAACCGATTACTTCTTTTTCGTCATCCGCACGATGGTTCCGCCTTCAGGGTGGGGCGACCATTCGACCGTGTCCATGAATGTGCGCATGAAGAGGATGCCGCGCCCCGACGTTTTCAACAAATTCTGCTCGGCGGTCGGGTCATCGACCGCCGTCGGGTCGAAGCCCGTGCCGCAGTCGCGCACCGTCACCACTAATTCGCCGCCCGCATCGATGAACGCGACTTCGACGAATTTCGATTCGTCCTGCCGGTTGCCGTGCAGGACGGCGTTCGTGACCGCTTCGCGCACGGCCATGTCGAGGCCGAAGGCCGCTTCTTCGCTGAGTCCCAATCGTCCGGCCACTTCGTCCGCTGTGTTCGCCGCCTCGGCAATAGATTCGATGCGGCTCGGCAATGTCAGTTCAGTCGTCGTTTCAGTCACAGTGATAGACCGAGACCTCTCTTCAAAGAGAACCGTCCGGCAGTAAGGCGTGCGCTGCCGACCTCAAGTTATAGGAAAGCAAACCGGAAGCCTGCACAATTTAAGACGCGCGCCGCGCATGTGTCAAGAAAGAGGTTAGGATTAGAAGCCAGGGGTCGGTTGTTATCTCTTTGAAGTGACCTTAACCGTATCAGGTCTTTCGACTGGCCTCTGACCTTTGACCACTGACCTCTGTTAAAATTGACGCATGAAGATTCAACCGGCGCGAAGACTGAGAGGCCGCGTGCGCATGCCCGGCGACAAATCCATTTCGCATCGGGCGGCGATCATCTCCGCCTTGAGTGAGGTGGGCGGGCGTTCGCGCCTCACCAATTATGCGATGAGCGCGGACTGCGCCGCGACGCTCGCCTGCCTCAAACAGCTTGGCGTGAAGATCGAGCAGGAGGGAGACAGCGTCGAAATCGAAGGCACAGGGATGGAGTTGTCACATGCGCCCCTTGTCCCGCTCGACTGCGGCAACAGCGGCACGACGATGCGCCTGCTCGCGGGCGTCCTCGCCGGGCAGCCTTTCGCCTCCACCTTGACGGGCGATGCCTCGCTCTGCTCACGTCCGATGAAGAGAATTATCGAGCCGTTGGAGATGATGGGCGCACGCATCTCTTCTAACGGCGGGCAGGCGCCGCTTCGCATCGAAGGGCGCAAACCGCTCGCGCCGATCACGTACGTGATGCCCGTCGCCAGCGCCCAAGTCAAATCGTGTCTCCTGCTCGCAGGGCTCAATGCTGAGGGACGCACTGCGGTGATGGACCCGAGCGGCGTGACGCGCGACCACACCGAACGCTTGTTCGGCTGGTTCGGGGTTGAAGTGAATACTTCGCCGGGTGTTTTTGAAAAGATCATTGCGCCTGTCGTTTCGCTGGCCGGGCCGGTTCGTCTACCGGCGCGCGATTGCGCAATACCGGGCGACATCTCTTCGGCAGCATTCTTTATTGCCGCCGCCGCTATGCTGCCCGGCTCCGAATTGACGATCACCGGAGTCGGTCTCAATCCGAGGCGGGCCGTCATCCTCGATTTGATGCGGGAGTTAGGCGGGGACGTGCGGGCGCTTGATAGTTATAAACAATGTAATGAAGAGGCGGGAGACGTGCGCGTGCGTGGCACGGGCGAACTGCGCGCAACCGATAAGAAAGGGGAGAACGTGAGTACTCTGCGCGGCCCGATCATCGCGATGTTGATCGACGAATTGCCGATCCTTGCCGTTGTGGGCACGCAGGTGGAGGGCGGACTGGAGATTCGCGACGCCGCCGAGTTGCGTGTGAAGGAGACGGATCGAATCGGCGCGATGGTCAAAAATCTTCGCGCGATGGGCGCGGAAGTTGAAGAATACGCCGATGGTTTGCGCGTGGCGGGACGAACCCCATTGCGCGGCGCGCGACTCGAATCTTTCGGCGACCACCGCATCGCGATGGCCTGCGCCGTCGCGGCGCTCGTGGCTGAAGGCGAATCGGAGTTGACGGGGGTGGACGCGGTCGCAGTCTCTTTCCCCGAATTTTTCACGATGCTCGAAGCGGTTATCGAGAGATGAACGGAAACGCGCGCCGCATCCTTCTCACCGGCTTCATGGCGGCGGGCAAAACGACTGTCGCCCTCGCCCTCGCCGCTCGCCTTAAATGCGCGATGATCGACACGGACGATTTCATCGCCGCGCGCGAAGGCCGCAGCATTCGCGCCATCATCGACGAGGACGGCGAAGCGCGTTTTCGCCAAATCGAGACGAACGCATTGCGCGAGGTGTTGGAGAAGGGGCATGCGCGCGTCGTCGCGCTCGGCGGCGGAACGTGGACGGTTGCCGCGAATCGCGCGCTCATCGCCGCCGCACACGATTGTTTCACCGTCTGGCTCGACGCGCCTTTCGCGCTCTGCTGGGAGCGCATCACAAACGCCACAGACACGCGCCCGCTCGCACGCGACCGCGAGCAGGCGCACGCTCTTTATGACGCGCGGCGCGCGGCTTACGAACTCGCGGCGCGGCGGGTGCAACTCGCCGGAGAGCGAAGCGCGGATGATGTCGCAACGCAGATCATGTCTCTCATCAAGCGACAGGATTTTGCGCCGTGACGAACACAGAGGGATGAGAGGATGATAACGCCAATGGCTAAAACAGACACAGATGCCAAAGCATTGAAAATTGCCGGAACCCTGCACAACGCCGAGAACTGGAAACACCTCGCGCGCTGGCAAGAGCTTGGCTACTACGAACTGCAAACGGATGATACGGGCGATGTTCCCGTTCGCCTGTTTCTCACCCGGCAGTTGCTCGCAGACGCGGAGAACATCCTCTACCGCCAGATCGTCAACGCCACGCGCTTCCCCGGCGTGCGCCTCGTCGTCATCACGCCCGACACGCACTACGGCTACGGCGTGCCCGTCGGCTGCGTGCTCATCACGGACGCCGACACGGGCGCGGTCGCAATGGGGCCGGTCGGCTATGATGTGGGTTGCGGGATGATGTCGGCGCGCTCGGAGGTGGAGGCGGAACAGGCGACGCCGGAGAAGCGGCTGGCGTTTAATCGCGCGGTGATGGAGCGCGTGGACATGGGCGCGGGCGGCAAGAGCATCCGGCTCGGCGAATTGTCGAAGTTGGAGTTTAATCATCTGGTGCGCGGCGGCGCGGAGTATTACGTCGAGCGGTACGGGGCGACGTTTGACCGCAGCCGCGCGGAGCGGCATCGCATTCCGGTGGATGATGATTGGCAGATACCGTGGGGCGGCAAGGGCAGGCCGGAGCGCGGGTTGAACCAAATGGGCAGCCTCGGCGGCGGCAATCATTTCATCGAACTGCAACGCTCAGAGCAAACGGGCACGATCTTCGTGCAGGTCCACACGGGCAGTCGCGGCTTCGGGCATGGCCTCGCCACCAACTATTTTGAGATGGCGCGCGAGGAACGCCCCGACCAGATCACCGACATCGACCTCGGCTACTTCACGCCCGATTCGCGCCACTACCGCGACTACCTGAACGCCGTGGCCGCAGGCGGCAACTATGCGATCCTCAATCGCCTCGTCATCTTCGAGCAGGTGGCCGACGCCTTTCGCGCAGTGTTCGGGCGAGAGCTTGAGTTGGTCTATGAGATCAGCCACAACCTCGTGCAGCAGGAATGGCATCCGGAGTACGGCGAGGTGTGGGTGCATCGCAAGGGGGCGACGCGCGCCTTCCCGGCAGGGCATCCCGCGCTCAATGGCACGCACTGGGAGGAGACGGGGCATCCCGTGTTGATTCCGGGCAGCAACAAGGATTGGAGCTACATTCTGCGACCTTTGGCGGGCGCGGTGAGAAGCGGCTACTCGGTCAATCACGGCGCGGGGCGCAGGCTCTCGCGCGGCGAAGCCGTGCGCAGCCTCTCGCAGCGCACGATTGACGACGAGTACAAGGCCGCCGGAATTTTAGTCAACCTCGACGGGCGCGTGCCATTGGACGAAGCCGCACCGGCCTATAAATCTTCGCAGGAAGTGATCGCGGCGGTCACGGGCGCAGGATTGGCGCGCGTCGAACACCAACTATGGCCGCTCGCCTCACTCAAAGCCGCGGACGCACGCAAGGGCCAGCGACGCGGCAAACGCGGCAAAGACGACGCGAAGGTGGGGCGTAAAACGAAACAGCATTATTAACGATTGATGAGCCTGACATACGGAGAGGGCTGCAAGCGCAGCCCTTTCTCATTTCTCAATCTGCTCCCTGAAGCACTCGCCAGTTGCCTCGATAACAATACCGGACTTGCGAAGCCTTTTCAGCGAATCCATCATTGATGCCTTGATGGTCCAACATCGGCGGCTTCGGCCCGCAGTAGTTTTAGTAAAGCGATCTCTTCCGGGTCGTGTTCGGCGGTTTGGCGTTGGATGCGGCGACCCTTGCGGGGACGAAATTCTGCGAGCGTGATGCCCTGACAGTAGCGTTCCAGAATGGCCGGGTGAATGTAGCTGCTGCGGCAGACGGTCGGGGTGTTGCCGAGATGTTCGGCGACATGTTTGACGGCGCGGACGATGTTGCGTTTGGCCTGTTTTTCATCCTCCGGCTTGCCGAGTTCGGCGAGTTCGAGGGCGCACAAAATCGTCCCGCCCCAGGTGCGAAAGTCTTTGGCGGAAAACTCTGCGGAGGTGGCCGCTTTGATGTAGTCGTTTACGTCGCGCGGGGTGATGGGGCGCGGCTTGCCCTGCGCGTCGAGATAGTGAAAGAGTTTCGCGCCGCCGATCTTTTGTATGTCGCGCATGAGCGTGGCGAGGTCTTCGTCAACGAGGATGCGGCGGTGTTTGATGTGATGTTTGCCGACGAAACTGAAGACGAGTTGCCCGCCGCGTTTAATTTCCAGATGCCGGTTGCGCAAAGTCGTCACGCCGTAGGTGCGATAGCGTTTGACGCTCTCTTCGGAACCGACGCGAAAGTAGAGATCGTTGATGAGCCGGACGACGACGGCGAGCACGCGTTCGCGCGGCAAGCGGTCAAGCGTGATGTCGGCATTCGTTTGGCGGCGTAGGTTGACGAGTTGCTGGCCGAAGCGTTCGATCTTTTCGTATTTGCGTCGCGCCTGCCGGGCGGCAAACGACGGATGATAGATGCGCTGCACGCGCCCGCTCGCGTCGAGGCCGATGGCCTGCAAAGGGCTACGCAGAGAGGGCGCGATGCGTACCTCGGCCCACGCCGGAGGAATGACGAGCGACTTGATGCGTGCGAGCGTGGCCTCATCGGTGATGCGCCCGCCCGTCGCGTCTTCATACCGGAAGCCGCCCCGCTTCGTGCCGCGCCGTCGCCACCAACGCACCCGCGCGCCGCGCGACACGCTCTCTAACGTGCGCTTCGACGATTTATCCTCAACGACAAGTTCTGCGCTCGACATCTTTGCCTCATCCCTCGCCCGGCGACAGCAGCGGCAGCAGCAGCACAGGCGGTCATGTTGCCGCCGGGGAGTTACAAAAATATGGCGGCGAAGATACGGGCACACTAGCAAAGTAAAAGGCAAGAGCGAGGATAGACGTGCCATCTCACTCTTGCCTTGATCCTTCGCCGTCTCAACTGCGCTTAAGTCGCCGTCTGTGTAGACTGCTGCGCTTGTTCCGCCGGGACGTAGTAAAGAATGCGATTGCAATTGTCGCAGATGATGATCTCTTCGCCGAGCCTCACCTGGGACATGACCTGCGGGCGCAGCGACATGAAACAGGCGGAGCACGAACTTTTACGCGCTTCGGCCACGGCGATGCCATCGCGGATGCGCGTGCTGATACGGTTGTACATCGCGGCCAGCGGCTTCGGCAGTTGCGCGGCTAAACGTTCGCGTTCGGCGCGCTGGGCCGTGAGTTGGTCGGCCTGTGTGCGCGCCTGCTCTTCAAAGGCTTGGAGCTTCTCGGCCATTTCGGTGCGCAGTTTTCCAACCTCCGGTTCATGCTGGTTGATCTCGGTCGCCGCGCCGTCGAAGGCTTCCATCTGTTCGAGAATTTTCGTCTCCAATTCGGAGATGTGCTTGCGCGCCGCGTCGGCCTCGCGGATGGCGGCGGCATATTCCTTTTCGTTCTGCGAAGCCATCAAAGCGCGGTCGGCGTGTTCGCCTCTGGTGCGCGTCTCGGCGATCTCGGTTTCAAGGCGCGTGCGCGCGTGGCGCGCTTCATCACGCCGGGTTTCGATGGCGCGAAATTCAAAGGCGCGCTGCTCGAATTCTCTTTCGATCTCAGCGCGCCTTTGGGGAATGGCATCCAACTCGGCTTGTAGCCTGCGAATGCTTGTGTCTGCATGCTGCAAAGCAATTAACTGTGCTAACTCCGCTTTCACTTCGGGTGTTCCCTCCAAACATCTGACGACTTAACGCCTCCGTGTATGCCTCGCTTAACCGGCGGATCATCGCACAACCATTAGGACAGTGACAAGTGACGAGTGACGAGTTGACGAGTGAGCAGTCAGAAGATCGAGTTGGATTGACTTGTCACTCGTCACTCGTCACTCGTCACTTTGAGAACTATCTTGCCGAAAGTGGCGTTCGATTCGAGCCGTTCGTGGGCCGCGCGGATGTCGTCGAAGTTGTAAATGCTGTCGATGACGGGACGAATTGCGCCGCGCGCCAACAGCGGTACGACGTGCGCGGCGAAGAGGCGGGTGGCACGCGCCTTCTCTTCCGCCGGACGCGAGCGCAGGACCGTGCCCGTGAGCCGCAGGCGTTTGCCCATCATCTGACGAAAGTCGAGCGGCGCGCTCGCCCCGGCCATCGTGCCGACGAGCAGCAGGCGACCGCGTAGGCTGAGCGCGTCGAGGTTCGCCGCGAGGTATGACGCGCCGACGAGGTCGAGGATGAGTTGCACGCCCGCGCCCCCGGTCCACGCGCGCACTGCATCGGCGAAAATTTGCGGGGCGTCTGTAATCGCAACGGCTTCGTTGAGTCCGTAGGCGCGGGCGCGTTCGAGTTTATCGGCGGTGCGCGCCGTGCCGCAGACGCTCGCGCCCGCAGCGTGCGCGAGTTGGATGGCGGCGAGGCCGACGCCCGACCCGGCGGCATGAACCGCGACGCGCTCGCCCAGCGCAAGTGCGCCCTGCGTGAACAAGGCGTCGTGCGCCGTGATGAAGACTTCGGGAACGGCGGCGGCCTCCTCCCAACTCAGATTGTCGGGAATCTCCGCGAGTGTATTTTCGGGCACGACGACATACTCGGCCTGCGCGCCGCCGCCCGTGATGCCGAACACGCGTTGCCCCATGCGCCATCCGCCGCGCGCTTCTGCGCCCACTGCGTCAACCTCACCCGCAAACTCCAATCTCGGAATATCGGCGGGCACGCCCGGCGGCGCAGGATAAGCCCCGCGACGCTGTAACAAATCGGCGCGATTCAATGCCGCCGCGTGCACGCGCACACGCAGGCGATCACCGGTCGCTTCCGGTTGTTCGACCTCGCGCACTTCCAGCCCTTCGACGCCGCCATGAGAAATGATCTTGATTGCCCGCATGCAGTAATCCTAAAACGTGAATGGTAAATGGTAAATGGCAAATGGAGATCGGCGAATTGGCAGGACAACAGGAGCTAATGGCTGATAGGTTTTCACTATTCACCATTTACCCTTTACCATTCATCAGTTGAAGATGAGCCAGCCGGAAACATTCGTTATCGTCAATTACAACGCTGCGCGCGCGCGCGCAGCATGGTCGCGCGTCGAGCGTGCGCTCAGGGACAGCAATGTGCGCTTCGACGCGCATGAAGCGAGGCAGGCGGGCGACGCGCAAAGTTCGGCGCGCGAGGCTCTGCGCGCCGGTTACAGGACTATCGCCGTGGTCGGCGGCGACGGCACGCTCGGCGAAGTGGTGAGCGGATTTTTCGCACTCGGAGAAGATGAGCGCGACTCTCTCGCCTCAATTCCGGCGCACGTCAACGCGGAGGCTGCTCTCGCCGTCCTGCCCGCAGGTACGGGCAACGATTTCGCGCGCGGCCTCGAACGCGGGCGCGCTTCGCTCGACGAGTGGCTCGCGCGCTTGATCAAACATAGCCGCGAACACGGCAGCCGCGAGAGCGAAGCGACAACACGCACGGTGGATGTGCTGCGCGGAATGGTTGGCGAAGGTGCGCGCCCGTTTTTTTGTCTCAACGCGGCGACGCTCGGCATCGGCGCTGAAGTGGCGGGGCGGGTGGCGGCGCAAGGCGATTTGGTGCGCGGCTTGCCGGGTGAGGCGCGCTTTGGGTTTGCGGCGCTCGCCGCGCTCGCGCGTTGGCGGGAGCGTCGCGTCTCGATTCGCGTCGATGAGGAAGCGGCGTTTGAGTGTGCGACAAATCTGGTTGCGATTGCCAACAGCCCTTTCGCGGGCGGCGGCATGATGTTCTCGCCCGACGCGCGTCTCGACGACGGACGCCTCGACGTGGTGACGGCCTGCCGCCTCACGCGCCGCTCGCTCATGCGCGAGATGACGCGCATCCACAGCGGCGGCCACGTCGCTAATTCGCGCGTCCGCATCAATCGCGGCACGCGGGTCCGCATCGAACACCTCACGCGCGCCGATGCCCTCTCTGTTGAAGCCGACGGCGACGTGCGCGGCCACACGCCGCTTGAGTTTCGCGTCATCCCCGGCGCGCTCAGAGTGGTCGTTTAGCAAGGCTGTCCGTTGTCCGTCGTTCTTTGTCAGTTGTTCAATTGAATCTGTAGCAACTTACGCCTGAAGCACAAACAACTCACAACTGACTGCGGACGACTTTTATCCTCGTGAGGTTTCGCGCCGCTCAATGTCGAGCACTTTGGCGAGCCGGCGCTGGTGTCGCTCTTCGCCGGTGAAGCGTGCATTGACGAAAGCGCGCACGATCTCCGAGGCGAGTTCGACGCCGACGATGCGTGCGCCGAGACACAGAACGTTGCAGTCGTCGTGTTCGCGCGATTGGTGCGCGGAATAAGTGTCGCCGCACAGCGCCGCGCGCACGCCGCGCAGTTTGTTCGCCGCCACGCACGCGCCCACGCCGCTCCCGCAGATGATGATGCCGCAATCCGCACGCCCGTCGCGCACCGCCTCACCGACCAACACAGCGTAGTCGGGATAGTCGTCCGGGCGTGCGCCGTCGTGCGTCCCGAAGTCTTCGATCTCATGACCCGCCGCGCGCAGTTCTCCAATCACACGTTCGTTGAGCGGGTAGCCGCCGTGATCCGCGCCGATAGCGATCTTCATTGCCGCTGACCTCCAAGAAAGTTTCTTGCAAGATGTGCTTCATAGAGAGCACGAAAGAATTTTGAGATTTGCTCTCACAAATGATTTCTCTGTGTTCCCCTGTGCCCCCCTGTGGTTAGCTCTCACTAGCGCTTCAGCAACGCGCGGGCGCGTCCGACGACGTTTTCAACGTTGAAGCCGAGTTTGTCGAGCGCGATGTCGCCGGGGGCGGATGCGCCGAAGCGGTCGAGGCAGAGGCAGTCGCCTGCGAGTCCGACGTAGCGATCCCAGCCGAGACGCGCGCCCGCTTCGATGGCGAGACGCGCGGTGACGGAGGGCGGCAACACTTCTTCGCGATAGCTCGCCTCCTGTTGGTTGAACAACTCGCAGCAGGGCATCGAGACGACGCGCGTCGCCGTGCCTTCCCGTTGCAATTGTTCACGCGCGCCGAGCGCGAGCGCGACTTCCGAACCCGTCGCGATGAGGATGAGTTGCGGCGTCGCTTTCTGGTCGTTCGCGTCCGTCGCTTCGGCGAGGATGTATGCGCCGCGTCGTGCGCCTGCGGCTGAGTGATAAAGTTTCTGGTCGATGACGGGTACTTTCTGGCGCGTCAGGATAAGAGCCGTGGGCGCGTGGCGTCTTTCGATGGCGATGCGCCAGGCTTCGCGCGTCTCGTGCGGGTCGGCGGGACGGATGACGAAAAGATGAGGGATGGCGCGCAAGCCCGCGAGATGTTCGATGGGTTGATGCGTGGGACCATCTTCGCCGAGGCCGACGGAGTCGTGCGTGAAGACGTAGATGACCTGCACTTCGGAGAGCGCGGCGAGGCGGATGGCGGGTTTCATGTAGTCGGAGAAAGTGAGAAACGTGCCGCCGTAAGGGATCAAGCCGCCGTTGAGACTGATGCCCGTCAGGGTCGAACCCATCGCGTGTTCACGCACGCCGAAATGAAAGATGCGACCGTCGTATGCGCCGGGTTGAAAACTGCCGCCCTCTTTGATGTCCGTGTTGTTGGAGACGCCGAGATCGGCGCTGCCGCCGATGAGCATCGGCAGCACGGGCGCGAGCGCGTTGATAACTTCGCCCGAAGCCACGCGCGTCGCCATCGGCTTCGCGTCCGCGAACGTCGGCAACTTGTCCGTCCAACCTGCGGGCAACTCATTGCTCATCAAATCCCGCCACGCGCGCCCCTGCTCGTCATGTTCCTGCGTGTAGCGCGCGACGAGTTCATCCCATTCGGCTTCCTGCCGCGCGCCGCGTTCGATGGCCGAGCGGAAATGTTGAATGGCCTCGCCGGGCAAGTAAAACTCTTTATCTTCGGGCCATCCGAGCGCGCGTTTGGTTTCGCTAACGGCCTGTGCGCCGGGCGCGTCGCTGTGCGCTTTGCGCGTGCCTGCCGCGGGCATGCCGAAGCCGATAGTCGTCTTCACCGAAATGAGCGACGGGCGATCCGCGACGGCCTGCGCTTCGCGAATCGCGCGCTCAATCGCAGCGAGATCGTTGCCGTCTTCGACCGTGGCGGTGTGCCACCCGTAAGCCTCGAAGCGTTTGGGCACGTCTTCGGTGAAGGCGAGCGAGGTGAAGCCTTCGATGGTAACGCGGTTATCGTCGTAGAGATAGATCAACTTGCCGAGTTTGAGATGACCGGCGAGCGAGGCGGCTTCCGAGGCGACGCCTTCCATCAGATCGCCGTCGGAGACGATTGAGTAGACGAAATGATCGATCACGGGATAATGGTCGCGGTTGAACTGCGCCGCGAGATGCGCCGCGCCCATCGCCATCCCGATGCCGTTGGCGAAACCCTGTCCGAGCGGCCCCGTCGTGATCTCGACGCCGGGCGTCAAACCGTATTCGGGGTGGCCGGGAGTTTTCGATTCCCACTGGCGGAAGTTTTGCAGTTCCGCGAGCGGCAGATCATATCCGGTCAAGTGCAGCAGCGAATAGACGAGCATCGAGCCGTGTCCGGCGGAGAGCAGGAAACGGTCGCGATTGTGCCACTTCGGATCCTTCGGGTTGTGGCGCAGAAAGCGCGTCCAGAGAACGTAGGCCATCGGAGCCGCGCCGAGCGGCAGACCGGGATGACCGGATTCGGCCTTCTGCACGGCATCGAGCGAGAGCGTGCGGATGGTGTTGATGCAAAGCGCGTCGAGTTCGGGGTCGGGCGCTGTCGGTGTCGGTCGGGTTGTTGCGCTCATGGTCACAGGTTCCTCGGGTGCTGATTTTCGTGTCTGAATAATTGCGGTTGTGTCGATCAGCTATGGATTCTAGCGCAAGCATGAACGGCGCGCGATCTGTTGGGTGGCGCTCTCTCCCTGTCACTTTCCATTGTGTTTGAGAAAATGCTCGACGACGAAAATTATATCTTCCCCGAAGTAGTGGTTAACTGTGCGCAGGGCGCGGATGGTCTCGCCGCGCCGGACGTGATGTTCGGTCTCGATCTCGGCGACGAACTTGAAGACGCAGTCGCGCAGCAGTTCGAGTTCGCGCAAGAGATCGACGAGCGAGTAGCCTTCGAGCGAGCGCATGTAACCGTGCTGGCTCGCCGCGCGCACGGTCGCAAAGTCGGGCACGCCGTCCTGCTCAAGCAGCGTGCAGAGTTCTTCGAGCATCTGCGGGACATGGTCCACGATCTGCGCGAGCGTCAAACGATCATCGGAGCGCATGTGCGGGTCGCTTTGCACGCGCCGCACCCATTCGAGCGTGAGCGCATCGATGTTGTCATTAAAGGCGTCGCATAGTGCTTTTGAGGTGTCGGGCATATCCTCTCCGCTGCAACTGAAAATCCCTTCGACCCACGCGGGTCGAAGGGATTTTCAGTCAGGTGCTATCGCAAATCACCCTCTTCAGTTTTTATTCGGCTCTCACGGCGCGGGCGGCGTTGACGCGTCCGCCGGTCGAGATTTTGCCGTCGAGCGCAGGGAGTTTGTCCACCGAATCGAGCAGGCGGCGGCGCAAGTCCGTCACGGAGAGATCGGGGTTGACCGAGAGGATCAGCGCGGCGACGCCGGAGACAACCGGCGTTGCCATCGACGTGCCAGAATGCTCTTCGTATTGATTGCCCGGCCAGGTACTCAGTATCTCCGCGCCGGGGGCGGCGATGTGGACGGTCTTCGCGCCGTAGTTGGAGAAGCCAGCGAGCGCGTCCTTGCGGTTCAGGGCGGCGACGCTGACGACGTTCGGCAGTTCGTAGTTCGACGGGTAGTGTGGGCGCGCATCGTTGTTGGTGCTGGAATTCCCGGCGGCGGCGATGAAGAGGATGCCTTCTTCGCCCGCGCGTTTGATGGCGTCGCCGAGTGCGCGAGAGCGGGCCGTCGAACCCCAACTCGCGCTGATGATGCGGACATTGACGCCCGCCTGTTTGCGCGCGATGACGTAGTTGATGCACTCGATGGCGTCTCTGGTGGTGCCGCTGCCGTTGCGGCTCAGAAACTTCAACCCCATGATTTCGACTTTCCAGTTGACGCCCGCGATGCCGTCGCTGTTGTCGCCTTCCGCGCCGATGATTCCGGCGCAGTGCGTGCCGTGGCCGTTGTCGTCCATCGGGTCGCCGTCGTTGTCGGCGGCGTCGAAGCCGTGCCGGTCGTCAAACGAGCCGAGTTCGGCGTCGGTGTAGGCGGCGAGGCTCGCGGGGCGCGTCCACATGTTGTTGTGTAAATCCTGATGGTTGTAGTCAACGCCCGTGTCGATGACAGCGACGACGAGTTTGTCGCTGCCTTTCGTTTTCGCCCATGCGCGCGTGGCGCAGATGTCCGCGCCGCCCACGCCTTCGCGCTGTCCGGTGTTCAGCAGCGACCACTGCTCGTGGAAAAGCGGGTCGTTCGGCTGCGGGCTGCCTTCGCGCACGACGGGCGGATCGTCTTCGTCGTCGTCCGCTTCGGCAATGTCCGAGTCGTCAAAGTCCGATTCGCCTTCCGCCGGGTCGAGATCGATCACGAAAGTCGGCTCGGCGTATTCGACTTCGGGAAGGGCGCGATACTGAGCCGCGACTGTCTCCGGCGCGAGGCCGTCTTCGTCGGCGATGACGGCCTCGTTATTGATGAACTCGAAGCGATCCGTGAGACGGTCGTTCAATTCGTCCGCGATGCGTTGGATGCGCGCGGGCGACGTGCCGGGGCGAAAGCGCACGATGACTTCGGCGTCTTCGTATTCTTCGGCGGGTTCGTCCGCCTCTTCCGCCTCGTCATTGCGAATCGTGAGGATGCTGCGCGAATCGATGTCGTGATGCGAGCGTGAATGCTCCATGCGCCTCATCTGTCCGACGAAGGCCGCGAGAATGACAACCCCGACCGCCAACGCCAGATGTCCGAAAAAATTCTGCCGGTTCATGGTCTTACCTCTTTAGCTGTTAACGGGAAAAGCCCCTCGTGTATGGTTCGTGGCTTAGACGCTGTAGTTTGCGCCTTTGAAATTGAAGAGTCGCAGCCGGTTCCGATTCGCCCGGTATTCGTAAGTTTTGCCTTCCGCGCGCAGGCGGATGCGCCACCCCGGCGTGATCATCTGCGCGCTCATCTCGCCCGCCGCGCCCGCGCCGAATGACGCATCCGGGAAATCCGCATCCTCGACCGAATCTTTTTTAATCTCATCTTCCGCCACGCCGAGCCTGCGGGCGAGATCAATTCGCGCCCGGTTCACGGCATCATCCTTACTCATTGCCATACGATGCATGCTCCTCACAGGTTGCTCATCAAGACGGAAAACGAAACCGCGCGAGTTTTCCGACCTTCTCATTCGCTCAATCGTCCCCGCGCTAGACGGCTGCAATTCATATTCTGCTCTCGTCCGGGTGCTTTCGTCAAAACAATTGAGCGACGGCCTCAGACCAAATCGCCACACAGGTGTTGCAGCAAGCCGGCGACGACGATGGCGGCTGTCTCCGCGCGTAGGATGCGCCCGCCGAAGGTGACGGCAAGCCACCCGGCGGCGCACGCCTCAGCGATCTCTTCCGTCTCCCAGCCGCCTTCCGGCCCGACGAGCGCGATCAGCTTCTCCGGGGACGTCTCCCACTCGCGCACCGTCTCCGCGAGACCGCGCCCGCCCCGCTCCGCAAACAACAAACGCCGCGCCGCCACATCGCCCGCCTCCGCTTCAGCGACGAGCAGCGAAGCGAACGCCACGGGCGCACACACCTGCGGCACGCGCGCGCGCCCCGATTGCTTGGCGGCCTCCAATGCGAGCCGACGCCAGCGCGCCACGCGCTCCATCCCCTCTCGCCCTTCGCGCAAACGCACATCGGCGCGCTTCGTCACGACGGGCACAACGCGAGAGACGCCTAACTCCGTCGCTTTCTGCACCACCAGGTCAAACTTCTCGCCCTTCAACAGCGCGACCGCCAACGTCAATTCAAGCGGCGACTCCGGTCGTTGCGCTTCGACTTCACCACGCACTTCAAGCGTCGCCGTCTCACCTCGCCCGCGCCCGTCGGCGACGATGCAAACGTATTCCTTACCTTCGCCGTCGAACACAAAAGCCTCATCGCCCGGCTTGAGCCGCAAGACGCTGCGCAGGTGCAGCGACTCCTCGCGCGCGAGCGAAACCTTCGCGCCGTCGGGCGCGAACGCAGCGGGCGGGGCATAGAAACGGCGTCGCATCATGAGAGAAATGCGGAAGTCGGAAGGCGGAAGGCGGAATGGAAGGCAACCGGAACAGTGATGTGCTGATGGTTAGTTTCGAGCATTGTTTCGCACTACGCATCAAACGATGATCGCCACCCACTCGCCGTCGGCAATTGTTTCGGTGTCGCCCGCGCCGAGTTCGCGCAGGCGTGAGCGGATCGATTCGGCCTGCGTGTCAAGGATGCCCGAGAGGATCAGACGACCACAGGTGGCGTCGATGAGCGCGGGGAGCAGCGGCAAAATCACGTCGGCGGTGAGGTTGGCGCAGACGCAATCAAATGATCTTTCGGTTTCTGCAATCGTACCCGTGCGAAAGTTGATCTGCGCGGCGACGCCGTTGAGTTGCGCGTTCTCGTGCGCGATCCCGACAGCTTCCGCATCCGTGTCGCAGGCTTCGACGCGCGCGTCTTTGTGCAGTTTCGCCGCGGCGATGGCGAGGATGCCCGTCCCCGTGCCGACATCGAAGAACGTGCCGCCCGCGAAATATTTTTCGATTGAACCGAGACACAGGCGCGTCGTCTCGTGCGTGCCCGTGCCGAAGGCCATCCCCGGTTCGATGCGAATCACGAACCGATCCACCACGCGCTCAACTTCACTCCACGGCGGCGCGATGATGAATCTTTCGCCGACCTCGACCGGCTGCCAACTCTTTTTCCACTCGCCGAGCCAATCGCGCGCCTCGACCGCGTGCGTCGCCATCCCCCGCAGGCTCGAAGCGGGTAATTCGTAAATCCTGAACGCATCAAGCACGAAAGCGCGCACTACTTCCTGTTCCGGCTGATTGTCGAAGTATCCTGTGACTCGCCCGCCCGCGCCGTCCTCCGCCGTCTCCGTCCCCAACGCGCCCGCTTCCATCAACGCATACTCCACCGCCTCGCGCGCAGAACTTTCAATTGTGACCTTGAGTGCGTACCACATAACTCAAAAGTGATGAGTAATGAGTGATGGGTGATGAATCAAAACACCTGTCTTTGACTCATCACTCATCACTCATCACTCATTACTCATCACTTCTCGTTGATTCCCATCTCGTTCAAGGCGCGTTCGCTGTTGCGCCAGTCTTCCTGAACTTTGACGAAGAGTTCGAGGTGCGCGCGATGGCCGAGCAGGTGTTCGATGTCGCGGCGCGCCTCTGTGCCGATCTCTTTGATGTGCTCGCCGGCGCGACCAATGATGATGGCCTTTTGCGAGGCGCGTTCGACATAGATGGCGCAGTGGATGCGCGTGAAATCTTCACGCTCTTCGTCGAAGCGTTCGATGACGACCGCCGTCACGTAAGGCAGTTCGTCGCCCGTCGTGCGCAAAATCTTCTCGCGCACGATCTCGGCGCAGAGGGCACGCATGGATTGATCGGTCAATTCGTCTGCCGCAAAGAGGGGTTCACCTTCCGGCAAGTGCTTGATGATCTCCGAGAGCAAGGTGTCAACCATGTCGCCCGTCCGCGCCGAAAGCGGCACGAGCGAGCGCCAGTCGTACTCGCCCGCGTACCATTGCATGAGCGGCAACAGTTCCGCCTTGTCGTTCAAGCGGTCGGCTTTATTCAACAACAGCAGCGCGGGCTTCTGTGTTTGCTTGACGAGGTCGAGCACGAAGCGGTCGCCGTTGCCCGTCGGGACAGAGGCGTCGCGCATCAGCAACACGAGATCGACGCCTTCGAGCGCGTCGTGGACGGCCGCCATCATGCGGCGGTTGAGGAGATACCCCGGCTGATGCACGCCCGGCGTATCGACTAAAACGATCTGCCCGTCCTCGCGCGTGATGATGCCCTGAATCTGATGCCGCGTCGTCTGCGGTTTATTCGACACCGCCGCGATCTTCTCGCCCACCAGTCGATTCAACAACGTGGACTTGCCCGCGTTCGGTCGCCCGATGAGCGCGACGTAGCCGCTCCTGTAGTTTGCGTGTTCAGACATGCCGAAAGCTTTTATCGTTTATTCTATTTTTGAACTTATGCCGAGCGCGATTATCGCACGACGCAACGGCGCGTGACGACGCAGCAGGCGCAAATAATGCAACTCGTCCGCGCCCGCTTTCGCCCGAATCAGACGAAGCGCCTCACGTTTTTCCTCCGGCGACCAGCGCGAGAGGCGGGGGATGAGCGCGACGACGAGCGCGAGACTGGCGAAGGCGCGCTCCTCCGCTTCGTTTAACTTCGCTGCTGACGCCCCGAGAGCGCGTTTGACTTCCGCCGCCGACGCCGCGCGGATCGCTTGCGCGTTCCCGTGGAATCGAGCCGACATTCTGCGCCCGACGGCGAGTCCGATGTTGCGCACCGAAAAGCGGTCCCACTCGCCCGGCTCTGCGGCCTCGCGCGTCTCAAACAACATGTGACCGGAGGCGAGTCGGCGGAGCAGGCGCGGGGAAGTGCGATAGTTCTTGCGTGCGGCGAGCTTGCGTTCTTCCGCCGCAACGAGTTTCGCCAGTTCGCTGCGCGTGGGACGAAAACCCAGCTTGCGATAGAACCAGAACGCGCCCGACTCGATGCCTTCCTCGTTGCCCGATCCGCCGAGTTGATATGGGTCAATCGAAAAAACGTTGACGCCTGAAAGTTGTTTGTAGAGCCGCATCAGGCGCGCGTAGGCCCAGGCCGATTCGCCGTCGCGGAAGGTGTAGAAAAGGTTGAGACCGATCTCGACGCGCTCGAAGAGCGACAGCCCTTCGTGATAGCCCAGCGGCACGCCGTTCTTGAAAAAGATTCCCGCGTGATAGCCGAGCAGCGGCAAGCGGCGTTCGGGCGCGACGCCCCACACGAAAATCTCCAAACCGCGCCCCGCGTCGGCGCGCCACATGTGTCGCGGGTCGCCGTAAGTGAACCCGTGCAGTTCGCGGAAGCGCACGGCCATCGTGTCGCGTCCCATGCCGAGCAGGCGTTCGCCTTCGGCGCGCGATAACTTCTCCACGGGCATCTGCGGCGCGTCTAACTCGCGCGCCAGAGACACATCGCTGCGACGAAGCAACGGCGCATCGTGATAAAAAATCTGGCGCGGGCGGCGACGCATGAGCGTGCGCGTGGCTTTCGACCCGCCGAGTTCCCAACGCACCCACAGCTTGAGCGGGTCGAACAGTTCCGCCTTCTCCCGGTCTCCGACGGGCAAACGCTCGAACTGTCGCATGAGCCACGCGAGATCGCTTTCGCCTCTGCGTTTGGCCGCGCGCAGCCATTCGCGAAAGGGCACATGCGCGTCCACATAGGCGTCTTCCTCGAAGAGCGGCAAAAATCTCGGCCACACGAGGTTCAAGTGCGCGTGGTCTTCGTAATCGTCCCACACGAGCCTGACCCGCGACGGGTGCGCGCGGGCGAGCCAACGCATGATGTCGTAACTGAACACGGCGGAGAAGCCCGTCGCCGCGATGCCCGACACATCCGAATACTCGAAAGGCGTGAGGTCTCTCCCATCCGCGCGCAGGCGTTCGACGCGCTCCGCAAACGAGTTGAGAATTTTTTCCGTCTCATTGAACAGCGGCTCGCTCTGAGGATAAGCGCGCAGGTAAAGTAGAATTTCGTGAAAGAGAATTAAAGACCCGGCATCCGCAAACCGTGGCCGCGCGAGCTGTTTGAGCGTGCTCGCCAGACGCGCCCGCTCCCGCGCGCCGGTGGGACGTTTCAACTCATCGAGACGTTCGAGCAGTTGTTCGATTGACAGTGCGGGCACGGCTGCTTTGCGGTGCGATGTTTTAGGGGTTTGCGTTGGGCCGTTCGCTAATGTAGCGCTCGACCGTGTTGATGAGTGCGTTCAATCTCTCGTCCGTTTGCCGCCCACGTTCATCAACAGCGCTCAACGACTCACCTAACGCCGCAATCTCGCGGTCGTGAATCTCTGCAATCGCGAGCAGGGAATTGATGCCGTCCGCCGTTCGATCAACTTTATCAGAGAGTCGCCCGACTGTGTCAGAGAGTCGCCCGACTGTGTTAGAGAGTCGCCCGACTGTGTTAGAGAGTTGATCAACTGTGCCGGAGAGCTGATCCACCTTCTCGGTCAACTGACCCATTGACACGGTGAGTTGCGCCTGCTGTTCAAGAATGAATTGCATAGTGCGCTGCATTTCTTCGGCGGCCATCGCTTGTCTATCCTCTCTGCTGCGCCAACTCGCCGTTGAGTTTCAGGACTTCGAGGGTCATTTCGGCGGAGGCGTACATGTCTTTCACGTCGAGCCATTCTTTGACGGTGTGGATGGCGCGCATCCCCGTGCCGAAGTTGGCGCATTCGATGCCGCGCTGGTTGAAGATATTGGCGTCGCAGCCGCCCCCGGAAGCGAGCGTTTCGACTTTCTGGCCGAGGCGCGCGGCGGCGGCGTAGACGAGTTGGACCACACGCGCACTGTCGGGCACGTCCATCGCCGAGTATTCGCGCGTGACGTGCGATTCGACGTGGCCTTTGGTGGTGCAGCCCGCGACCGTCACTTCGTGCTTGGCCGCTGCGTCTTCGAGCGTCTTGACCATGTGCGAGGTCTGGGCTTCGAGTTTTTTATCATCGAGCGAACGCGCTTCGCCGCGCAGGGTGACGAGGTTGGTGGTGATGTTCGTGGCTTTGCCGCCTTCGATGACGCCGATGTTGGCGGTCGTCTCCGGGTCGATGCGTCCAAGTTTCATGTGGTGGATGGCGTCGGCGGCGATGCGGATGGCGGAGATGCCTTCTTCGGGGGCGACTCCCGCGTGCGATTCGAGACCGTGGATTTTAAATTCCATGTGGTCGGCGGAAGGGCCTTTGGTGAAGAGAAAGCCGGGGTCGTCGGAATCGAAGACGAGACCGTACTTGGCTTTCAACTTCGACGTATCGACGTGCTTCGCGCCGAGCAATCCCACTTCTTCACAGATGGAGAAGATGGCTTCGATGGGCGCATAGGGGATGTTCTGTTCCCGCAGGCAGCGGATGGTTTCGATGATGACGGCGCAGCCGCTCTTGTCGTCGCCGCCGAGCACGGTCGTGCCGTCCGAGCGGATGATGTCGCCTTCGATGACGGGCTTGACGCCTTCGCCGGGAACGACCGTGTCCATGTGCGCCGACATCATGATCCAGTCCGCGCCGGGGATCGTGCCGGGGAAGCGCGCGATGACGTTGCCGGAATTACCGCCCACCTTCGCGCCCGCATCGTCAATTTCCACTTCCGCGCCCAACTCTTCGCAATACCCCTTGATGCGCTCCGCCACTTCTCGTTCCCGGCGCGAGACGCTGTCGATTTGGATGAGTTCGAGTAGCAAGTTTTTGATCCGTTCCTGATTAATCATTTATCCTCCATAACCCGGCACGCATAAATTGTCGAAAGGCTTAACGCAATCCTACGATACGCCGCGTTTCAACTGCAATATCAGCGGGTCTTGGATAAACAGGAAAACCCTAAATTCAGACCAGATGACATTGGGGTAGTGTCTCAGATTTTATGCTGCCCTCGGCAGTAGTTCATAAGAGGCAGTGTTTATCAGCCTTTCATGGATAGCAGAACAGTTCAGCATAAATTGTGAGACACGACCGACATTGGAACACCGGGAGGTCAGGATAACAAACAGATAGTTCACGCAGAGGCGCAGAGAGATCACGCAGAGAAACGCGGAGGCGTGCATGTCCTTCAACTCTCTGTGCCCGCTGCGTGATCTCCGCGTCCTCTGCATCGAGTCTAATGCCCATTGGGTCTGTTTCGATTCAGTCATTGATCCGGTCGAGCGCGTGTTGCAGTTCGTCGCGTTTGGCTTCGAGGGCGGCTTCGTCGGCGTCTGAGGGGACGTAGATGGGGGGGGCGATCAGGACGCGGGCGCGGGTGAGGGGGTAGGGAATCTGGAAGCCATCCCAACTCGGCGCGGCGTAATAACGATCAGGGTTGATGGAGAAGGGGAGGACGGGCGCGCCGGTCTTTTTCGCCAACAGCACTGCGCCCATTTTGGCGATGTGGCGCGGGCCACGCGGCCCATCGATGGTGAAAGCCGCCGGTCGTCCCTCCCGCATCAGTTTGACCATTTCGACGAGCGCGCCGACCGCACCGCGCGAGGATGAGCCGCGTGATGCGCCGTAGCCGAAGCGTTGGATGAAGCGCGCGATGTATTCGCCGTCGAAACTACGCGAAGTCATCACCACGATGCCGCGCCGCCGCCAGAAGTAGGTGGCGAGAAAAACGCGGTTGTGCCAGAAGGTATAGATTGGTTGTTGCCCGTCGCGCGTCGCCGCCGCCCAATGCTCCCAGCCTTCGACGCGGAAACGCGTGGTGCGTCCGATGAGATTGATGAGGACGTAGAAAGCGAGGTCGGCGGCGCGAATGAGGAAACGCTGTTTGAACGAATAGCCGGAGAGCGGGGCGAAGCAATCGGCGCGAACTTTCGAGCCGCCGCGCTCATCCTCGTCGCCGCTGCGCCCGCTCAGTTCGCGGCGTGCGCGATGGCGGGCATCGCGATCCGGTTGCTCCGGTTGTTCGATTGAGGCCTGCATGCAAGTGAACCGCGCGCGAGTTTAGCAGAAACGTGCGGCGCGCGAACAGCGCCGGGAACGCGCTTGATGACAGTGTCGAAGGAATTGAGGAGACGGCGGCGAAGGAATGCGGTTGAGGGCGGGGCAGCACGGTAATCAGACGCCACGCCGCGCCGGGTTCGCCGGTAGTTTCTACAGGTTCGGGGGCGCGACCTTATAAGTCTTGCTGCTTTCGCGTCATAAGTCTTGCTGCTTTCGCGTCGGCGCGTGCTATATTCAGGAAACCTCGCGCCGTAGTATGGCGTACAGCGTAAGCAGGAAAGCGTGTCTCCCTCGGACGCGCTTTTTCCGCGCCCCTCCCCGCTTGAAAGTCTTAAACGGAATCGGTGATTGATGGATAAACGTCGAATCCTAATTGTGGATGCCAATCAGGAACTGCGCACGCTCCTGTCTCAAGTGCTCGGCGAATTCGGCCATGAAGTCGTCGCCACCGGCGACCGCGAAGCAGCCCTCGCCCGCGAAGACCTCGAAGATTTCGACCTCATCATCAGCGATTTGACGGAAGACGCCGAAGGCGGCGTGCAGGTGCTGAGCGAGATCAAACGCCGCCGACTGCTCGTCCCCGTGATCATCTCTTCAGAGAACACGCAGCAACCCGGCATCGTCAAAGCTTTCAAAATGGGCGCGTCGAATTATTTGCGCCGCCCCTACGACAAGCAGGAATTACAGACCATCGTCGAAAAAACTCTTGGCTATAAGCTGCGCTTCGTCGAAGATTTGAAAGTCATCCCGTTCGTGCGCGAGCGGATCGAGTTCGAGTTGCCGAGCGATCTCTCCCTGATGAACGGCGTGCTTCATTACCTGCATGAGCGCGCCAGCAAACTCGGTCTCATCAACCCCGAACGCTCGAATCTCTTCATCGCGCTCGATGAGGCTTTCGTCAACGCCGTCAAACACGGCAATAAGTATGATCAGCAGAAACTCGTCCGCATCACCGCCGACTTTTCGCCCAAAGAAGCGCGCTTCACCATCGAAGATGAAGGCGACGGCTTCAACGTCGCAGAAATTCCCGACCCGCTCGATCCCTCCAACCTCTTCAAAACTTCCGGTCGCGGCGTGCTCCTGATTTACAACATCATGGACGAAGTCGCGTACAATGAGCGCGGCAATCGCCTGACGATGATTAAACGCCCCGAAGGATCGTTCGACCAGAAACTGATTGACTCGCTCACACCCGATGACCTCCGCCGCAGCCGCAACGGTTGACGCGGTTCACATCGACGACGCTCCGGCGACGCGCGACGCTGCGCTCTCGACTTGGCAAGCCTGGCGTTGGTGGCTTCCGCCCGCACTCCTCGCGCTCCTCTTCACGCTCCTGTTCATCGACCCCTTCGCCGGAGACTGGGATGCGCTCGACTACACGGTCAACTCCGTGCGGGGCATGCCGTCGTCGATGCTCTTCGGGCGGATGCTCTTCATCTTCACGAATCATGCTGCCTACCGCCTCGCGCACGCCGTCTTCGATTTGCCGAACGATCAAGCTTACCTGTTGTTCAAATACATGGTCGTGGCCGAGTGCCCGCTGGCGGTCGTCGGCTGCTGGAGGCTGGCGCGCGAGTTGTCAGGTTCCTTACGAACGGCGACCGTCGCCGCTTTGATGCTCGCCCTCTCGCCTTTCTTCATCGTCTATAGCGGGCAGGCGATGACGGAGACGCCTTCGATTTTGTTGCTCTGCCTCGCGCTCGTCGTCCACGCACGCGGCGTGCGGGCGCGCCAAGCCTGGCCGGTGCTGGCGGGCGCGGCGTTGCTCGGCCTGTGCGTCAACATCCGCGAGCCGGTCGGATTCTTCGGGCTGTGGCTGATTCTCGCGCCCGCCTGTTACGGCTGGCAACTCAAAAGACGCGAACTGTTTTTGACCGCGCTCGCCTGCATCATCTTTTTCGTCTGCGCGCTCGCGCCTTTTGCGACGTGGTGGTTGCTCAACGTGGATAATTATCGCGCTGCGTGGTACGGGTGGGTCCAGTCGATGCGGATGGAATCGGCGCGGCATCCGGTGAGTCCCGGCAACCTCATCCCGTTCTTCGGGTTTTTCCTCGTCGCCGCGCCAACCGCGCTTCTTGCGCTGCCGTTCGCCGCGCGTCGTGAATGGCGCGAGCGGGGGCTGACGCCGCTTTTGACGATGGCGCTCGTCGGCCTCTTCGTCAACTTCGTGCTGCTGGCAAACTACAGCGTCGTCATCAACGGGCGATATTTGCTGACAGGATTGCCCGCGCTCGTGCCGCTCGCCGCCGATTACTTGACACACCTTTGGACGGCGCGCACAAAGAACGTGAGACGCGGATTCGTCTCTGCCTGCGCGCTCGTCGTCTCGGTTGCGTTGGCGACGGGTTCGGTGGCCTACGCGCTGGCGCGGCAAACGCTCATGAACCATGCGAGCACGAAAGATTATCGTGCGCGATTGGCGTGGCTGCCGCCGGATGCGGTGGTGATGGCGGGCGGGCAGACCGTGGCAGTCAATTACTACCGCAGCCTCGGCTACGGGCATTGGGACACCATCGGCACGGGCGGCGGTTGGCCCGGCGCCGAACTCACACCGCTTATCGAAGGACACTTGCAGACACAACGGCGCGTCTTTCTGGACGTTGACCCGCGTCTCTGGGCGATGAATAAATGGCGCGAGCAGGAGACACGCGCCCTCGTCCGGTTGCAGTCGCGCTTTCGTTTCCGCCGCGTCTCCGGCACGATCTACGAGATTCGCCCGCCCGATGACGGCG
The DNA here is from genome assembly GCA_051006195.1 of Pyrinomonadaceae bacterium. Classification (GTDB taxonomy): domain Bacteria; phylum Acidobacteriota; class Blastocatellia; order Pyrinomonadales; family Pyrinomonadaceae; genus JAIVJZ01. The sequence goes on along the minus strand of JBPCIP010000217.1, from coordinate 1,287 downwards.
CGGCCAACGACGACCCGAATTTGCAATCTTTACTGAACCAGCCCGCGTCTGGATTTAGCTTCCTTCGCTGATGCCCTACGAACTCTTTCTCGCCTTGCGTTACCTGCGCTCGCCTCGGCGCGGGCGGCGGGCGAGTGCGCGTGTGACGGCGCTGGCAGCGGTGGCTGGAATCGCCTGCGGTGTCGGCGCGCTCATCTTCGCGCTCGCGCTCGCCAACGGTTTTCAAGATGAGATGCGCGACAAAATTTTACGCGGCACGGCGCACGTTTCGCTCATGCGCGCGGACGGCGAAGCGATCAGAGATTATCCTGCGGTCGCACAGCGGCTGCGCGAGGTTGAGGGCGTCGTGGAGGTTGCGCCGACGACGTATACGGGCGCGCTGTTGAGCGGCGCGGACGGCGCGGCCTACACGGTTCTGCGCGGCGTTGAGCCAACCTCTGGACGCAGCCGCGCGGAGATTCGTCGCACGTTGACCGAAGGCGCGGTCGAAGCGTTGTTTGCAACCCGGTACGATGATGAACCGCCCACGCAGTCCGGCGCAGAGCGCGAAGCGAAAGACGATCAGAAACGGGAAGCGGAAAGCGGCTCGTTGCTTGAAGCGCTTGGCGGGGCAGAAGATGAACCGCCGGTGGAAATTATCGTCGGCGCGGAACTGGCGGCGCGCACAGGACTCAGGCATGTGGGCGACGAAGGTTGGATAGTCGTGGGCGAGCGGACGCCGGAGCCGCCGGGACTCATGCCGCGTGCGCGCCGCGTGAGGGTGGCGGGCGTTTTTCGTTCCGGCCTCTATGAATATGATTCGACGTGGGTTTATGTTTCGCTCGCGCGGGCGGCGGAGATCGAAGGCGCGGCGGCGGGCAGCGCGCCCCTCATCAGCATCGAGACGACGGACATCTATGGGACGAAGGAGACTTCCGCGCGCGTGCGCAGTGCCCTCGGCCCCGGCTTCAAGACGATTGACTGGCAGGAGGCCAACGCGCCGCTCTTCGCCGCGCTCGAACTCGAACGCCGCACCGTCGCCCTGATCATCGCGCTCATCATGATCGTCGCCGCGCTCAACATTACGACGACGCTCGTGCTCGTCGTCATCGAACGCCGCGCCGACATCGCCATCCTCGCCGCGATGGGCGCGCGACCGCGCGGCATCATGCTCATCTTTATGTGCGAGGGCGGCATCATCGGCGGGCTCGGCGCGTTCGTCGGCGTCGCGTTCGGCCTCGCCGCCTGCTTCCTCGGCGACCGCTACGAACTCGTCTCGCTGCCCGCCGATGTTTACTCGCTCAGTTC
>JBPCIP010000216.1:0-19400 GCA_051006195.1 Pyrinomonadaceae bacterium | reverse complement strand
TTGTGCCATTCTTCTTGACGTGTCGAGAGGCACAGCTCGGACAAGTAACTTCTTCGTAGCTCACACCTCAAAGAATAGCTTGTCCGAGCCTTCATTTCACCCCAGCATAAATTCTGAGACACGACCGGTTAGCCTATGTGTTGGAAGAAGCACGCACGCACCATGAGACGATGAAAAGCTTCTCGCAGGGTGACCTACGCGCCATCCTAAAACACTATCTGCGAACACTCGACAGAGTACGAGCGACAGGTTCATGGGAGCCAAGCGTTGTGGCGAAGGAGAAGTAGAAGGATGGCTTTCAAGACGGAAACTCGTCCCGCACTACAAAAAAGATTGCCTCACGGCGAAGCTGAAAAATCACGTTTCACAGAAGATAAAATACTGAGGCATAACGATGTTCCACAGTTAAATTTCAGCTTCTTTATAGTAATTCCGGTAAAGCCCATTATCGGAATTGCCCGCACAGAGGTTACTGTTCAGGTGGTCGGTAAACCGCAACATAACAGAGCTTATGAATGACCTCTATTGGCTTAACTTTGGGCTAATGGCGGCGACAGGATGAGGTTTTCAAGGGAAAATGACATGGTTTCTTTTCCACCACCTGAACAGTAACGCACAGACTGCAAATAACGTTTTTAAATCGGAGAAATATCAAAGATAGATGGTGTGAAACCTCATCGTGAAACAAATTTGAGGATGCTGTTTTCAAGGGCGGTCGGGACGTGACTTCGATCCAAGCGAAAAGTTGGACCAATCTGCTTCTACTTCACCGGGTCAGAAAAATATGTGCGAAGTCAGTGAAATGTCTGCTAATGCGAACATGTTTTCGCTCCGTCCAGTGAAATCTATGCCGACGAAGCTAACCCTTTTAACTCGAAGTAACTGTCTATAAAATAATCCTTCGAGGCCAACTTCGCGCTGCGAGATTCCCTGCCCTGTACAGTTGAATATCTGAAAACGTACAGCTACTTCAGACGCCCCGGTTGGTAAAGTTCTTTCAAACGCAATGAACTCCTTCTTTATCGAGAGTGATCCGGCTTTCAAGGAGCGTTAATTTGTCTCACTGTAATTATATATCAGCTCAAAAGGTGATTTCACAACAAATAATCACTGTCGAATAATAGTTCTGCATTTGAAATAAGTATTGATTATGAATCCCAACCTGTGATAAAAGCCTGAAACCATGATCGAAGATGCTTTTTCATTATCACCTAATCCAGCCACGCTATTTATCACCCCCGGGCTGAAGAGCGCTTTGCACAAAATCCGCTACACTATTCATAAGCGCCAAGGCTTGACGTGCATACTGGGTGATGTGGGTATGGGTAAGAGTAGCGTCGTGCGACTCCTTTATGGTGATTTTTTAGCTCGGGAAGACTGCCGCACCGCATTTATTCCCAATCCCTCTTTCAAGAGTGATTTCGCTTTTTTGCAGGGTCTCTGTGGTGAACTCGACGTACCCCTGCGCAAAAGCTATTTCAAGCAGGAGAATGAACTCAAGAATTACTTGGCTGAACAGTATAGCAACAAAGTTAATGTCGTTATCTTTGTAGATGAGGCACAGAAGCTTGATCAGAAGATGCTTGAGTCTATCCGATCAATGCTCAACTTCGAGACCAATACGGCTAAGCTCATTCAGTTTGTTCTCGCCGGCCAGCTCGAACTGCGCGACCGGCTTAAGGAGGAAAAGAATAAGGCAATTGATTCCAGAGTCTTCGCTTATTCACTCCTGGATCCTCTTTCCTTCAGTGAAATGAAGCTGATGATCGCTCATCGTTGCGAACAGGCTGAGATGCCTGTTCCCTTCCCTGAAGAGGTCATGGAGGCGGTCTATGAAATGACCAAAGGGATCCCGCGCGGCGTTTTAAAACTTTGTGCCCAAGCCTATGAGACATCTATAAATTTAATGGGAGAGAAATCTGTCACGATGGAGGCTTTCGAAATCGTGCGTGAGGACATAGTGCGCGTATGAGTAGCGAGCGCAAATATACTGGCATGGCTAAACTCTTCGCTATTGAAGAGAAGCAACAAAAAGAAAAGGCCGCCGCTAAAGCCGCTGAAAATATTGCAGCCCCTGAAAATATTTCAGCCCCTGCAATCACTACAGCCCCTGCAATCACTACAGCCCCTGCAATTATAACCACACAGCCCCTGCAATTTGCAGGGGCTGAAAATATTTCAGCCCCTGCAATATTTTCGCACCCTGAGCAACATACACGTCTTCCAAATGAGATATTTGAAGACATTCTACCAACACTCAAGACCTCGGAGCAGAGTATTCTACTGAGGCTTTACCGACTTACCTGGGGGTTTCAGAGAGACAGTTGTCATGTGAGTATGGGAAAGCTTGGAAAGGCTTGTAACTTAAGCACTAGACAGGTCACGACCTGTATTCAGGTCTTAGAGAAGAGACGACTTATAAAGCGAGTCCATGTCGATCTGGACAATAAAAACCAACACGAGAGAGGTGTTACTTTCCAGATGCTATTACCACAGGCAGCCCGCGCAAAAACTTCAGCCCCTGCAATTTCTTCACCCCCTGAAAAAACTTCAGCCGGTGAAGAAATTGCAGACAATAAAGTAAATACACAAAAAGAAAACACACAAACACAGGGCGAGCCTGCGGTGGGTGTGGGTGTGAATTCCAAATTTACTTTGGAAGAATGCCGCAAATACGCGAAGCACCTGCAATCAACCGGGCAGGGAATTAACAACCCCGGAGGCTACGCGACAACTATTCATCGCACAGGCGAGGCGGATGTGCTGATTGAAGGGTATCTCCATCCAAAGACAGTAAATACCTCTTCAAATCCAGATGCGAGACAGTGTCCTGACTGTAACGGCACCGGGTTTTACTATCCTCAGGGGACGGAAGGGGGGGTGGCCAGATGTAAGCACGGCGCCTCAGGAAAGAAGGGTAATTAGCTTAGAAACGAGGCAATTTGATGGCAACCACGGATGGATCGGAGCACTTTTTAGCTCAAAGGCAAGCGCGGCCAAGCCGAGATCGAGGTGGCGCGCGACCACCGCGCAAGCCGAGCACCAACTCGGAGGAGTTCGCAGAGAAATGGGATGCGCGTTGCCCCTCGATTGCGAAATCATGGCGGGCGAACCGGGCGCGAATCATCCCGATGTTCGGCTTGCCCGAAGACATTCGCCGGGCGGTCTACACGACCAACGCTATCGAGTCGATTAAAATGTCGCTGCACAAAGTCATCAAGACCAGAGCATCGTTCCCTTCGGACGAGGCGGCGTTCAAGTTACCGTATTTAGCCCCGGCGCGACATCGCGAAAAAGTGGACCATCCCCATCCCACATTGGAGTCAGGCGATGCAGGATTTTGCCATCATCTTTGCAGGCCGCGTCCTGACGCTGAACGGAAATTCGTTTACACAAAATAGCTGACACCCTCGGCAAGGATGACGAAAAGAGCGGAGGGCGAGATGCCAGTAAGCGAACGAAGCGCCACGGCGGTGATAAAAGAATTGCGCGACGCGCCGAGAGGTAAAATACGGCCTCCCGCGCGGGTCGTCCCTTTCGCCGATGCGCTCCGATTTTGGGTGAAGCTTGGCTTCATCTCCTTCGGCGGCCCGGCGGGGCAGATCGCGATCATGCACCGCGAGTTGGTTGAGCGCAGGCGTTGGCTCTCGGAGGATCGTTTCCTGCACGCGCTCAATTACTGCATGCTCTTGCCTGGCCCGGAAGCCCAGCAGCTCGCTATCTACATTGGTTGGCTTATGCACCGCACTTGGGGCGGCATCGTGGCGGGCGCGTTCTTCGTCATCCCGTCCGTCTTCATTCTGCTCGGTCTGTCTTACGTCTACGCGGCATACGGTAAGGTCGCGGCGGTTGCGGGCGTGCTGTCGGGGTTTAAGCCCGTCGTCGTCGCCATCGTGGTCGAAGCGGTGCTGAAAATAGGAGGCAAGGCGCTGAAGCGTTGGGCGCATGTGTTTCTCGCGGCGGCGGCGTTCGTCTGCATCTACTTCCTTCACGTTCCTTTCCCGTTAATCGTGTTGGCGGCTGCCGTCGTCGGCTTAACAGGCGCACGCTATATGCCGAACGTCTTCGCCGCCGCACCGCCAAAGACAAAAGAGGCAGATAGAAAGACGGAAGGCGAAGGTCAAATAACCGACGCCGTGCCGCTCGTCATTGACGACAACGCGCTGCCGCCCCCGCACACACTTCCCAATCGGGCGAGGACTTTCAAGATTCTTACGGCAGGTGTCACGCTTTGGCTTTTGCCGCTTCTTGCGCTTGTCGCGTGGCGAGGGTGGGGAAGCCTTCACGCGCAGGAGTACCGCTTCTTCACCCAAGCCGCACTGGTCACTTTCGGCGGCGCCTATGCCGTGCTCGCCTATGTCACGCAATCGGCGGCGGGCTCTTTCGGGTGGATGACTAAGGCGCAGGCGGTTGACGGTCTGGCACTGGCTGAGACGACGCCCGGCCCGCTCATCATGGTCTTACAGTTCGTCGGGTTCATGGCCGGGTGGAACAATCCGCAAGGCATGAGTCCGGCAGCCAGCGGGGTAGTTGGCGCGCTAGTGACCACCTACGTCACCTTTCTGCCCTGCTTCATGTTCATCTTCCTGGGTGCGCCCTACATCGAGAAGTTGCGGGGAAATAAGAACCTCACGGGCGCGCTCACCGGCGTCACGTCCGCCATCGTTGGCGTGGTCTTGAACCTCGCCCTCGTCTTCGGGGCGGCAGTCGTCTGGCCGCACGGTCTCGCTGACGGCACTGACTGGTTCGCCGCGGGCATGAGTTTGGCGGCCTTCGTCGCGCTCTACAAATTCAAGGCGGATGTGCTGTGGGTGGTGATAGCGGGCGGCCTTATCGGCCTTCTGCGCGTGTTCGTCATCGGGTGACGAGATGGCCGTGAGCGGGGAACAATATCTACATCCCCGCGGCGCGCATCGCCGACCGCGTCGGGCGCAAGCCCTTTGTCATCGCCACATTCTTCTGCTTCTCACTTTTCCCCGTCGCGGTCGTGTTGGCTAGTAGCTTCGCCACTGTCGAAAGGCTCAACCATCACCCGCGCAAAACACCCGGCTACAAAACGCCGCATGAGGTATTCTTCAAACTACCTCTTGTTGCACTTACAAGTTGAATCCACGTCGTTTTTCAATTGCGTGTATGGATAGAACGAACAGCCAGCTTCCGCTGGATAAGCAACCAGAGGGATCTGGATTAGTCCCACGCCGTACGTTCAATTGAAAACCGATCTAAATTACAGAGTACTTAGCCTATTGCTTCTCAAGGCTCCGGCGAAGGTGAGGGAAGCGGAATCGTAAAGCGGAATGTGCTGCCTTGTCCGGGCGCACTTTCGACCCCGATGTGGCCGTCATGCGCCTCGACGGCGAGCTTGCAAAATGTCAGGCCCAGACCTGTGCTCATTATGCGCCCGCCTTGACGCGATGCCACTTGGCCGAACTTCTCGAAGATACGCCCGAATGCTTCGGGTGGGATGCCCTCGCCCGTATCGCTAACGGAAAACACTACCGATTGCCCATCTTTGCTGTGGTGTGCCTCGACCGTCACCGCCCCGCCGGAGGGCGTGAACTTGATGGCGTTGCCCAGCAGGTTGACTAAGGTGCGGCGCAGCTTGTTTTCATCGCCTCGCAACGGCGGCAGGTCAGCGGCGATCTGCTGAACGAGCATCAGATGTTTGCTTTCGGCCAGCGAAGCGACCTGACTGACGGCGAAGGCAACGAGTTCGGCGGCGGACAGCACAGCAAAATCAAGCTGCATGGAGCCGGATTCCATTTTCTCCACGCTCAGCAGGTCACTGATCATGCCCAGCAGCGTCTCTCCGCCCCTGAGAGTGATGTCCATGATCTGGCGTTGCAATTCATTCAAGTCCCCGGCCTCTTCCAGCGCCTGTATTCCCATCATCACCGAGGAGAGCGGCGTGCGCAAGTCATGGATAATCATGTGCGTCAGGTCGTCGCGCAGCTTTTCGAGTTCCTGCAATCGGCGGTAACTTTCCTGTAGCTCAGAGGTGAAGCGGAGTTCCAGGTCACGAACGCGCCGCCGCTCCGTCACGTCTTCCAGAGCAAGCACCAATAACTCCGTGTGATTGCCGGAGCGTAGTTCGCGCGCATTCAGCAGCATCACACGCCGCCCGATGGATGGGAAGTCGTGTTCCAGTTCATAGTCATTGAAGACTGACCGCTGAGGAATGATGTCTTCAAGCAGCGTCCGCAATGCGGGAATATCCCACTGGCCGTTGCCCAATTCATAAATAAGGCGGTCTTCCGTTTCTTCGATGGAAACGTGAAAGGTTCGGTAGAAAGCACGATTTGCCGAGCGCACGCGCAAGGTGGGGTCAAGCATCAAGAGGGGTTCGCGCACCGTGTCTACGATGTTCTGCGCGTAAGTTTCGATCTCTGCGAGCAGTCGTTCGGCGCGTCGCCGCTCTGTCACGTCTTCCATCGCCAGCACCAGGAACTCGCTATGATCGCCCGGACGCAGCTTGCGGGCGTTGAGCAGCATCACCTTAAGCCCAATGGTCGGGAAGTCGTGCTCAAGCTCAAAATCATTGAAGACCGAACTCTGCGGCACGATATCTTCGAGGAGTGTGCGCAAGGCGGGGATGTCCCACTGTCCATTGCCCAATTCGTAAATGAGGTGATCCTCGGTTTCTTCGGGAGAGACTTGAAACGTTTTATAGAAAGCGCGGTTGGCGGAGCGCACGCGCAACGCGGCGTCAAGGATTAAAAGCGGCTCGCGCACCGTATCCACGATGTTCTGGGAGAAGTTCTGAATATCTTCAACCAGTGGTTTCCGTTGTCTCATAAACCCTCATAAAAGTTTACCAAGATCAAGGAGGGTCAAGTGTCTGAATTACTTAATTCAACAACTATAAGAACCCGCTCGTTCAAATGATTCTTGCATAAGTCCTATAATCGAGAGCAAGTAGTCAAGTTCAGAGGAACTGGATTCATACCAAGCGTAACAAAATACACACAAATTTGAAAAAGGCGGCTGGACAATTCTCTTTCGTCTTTGCTAAATCAGTCCTTGCGAGATTGGGACACAAGGCTACATTTATCATGAGATTCAGACATATCCTCTCGGTGGGAGCAGCCATGTTCCGGCGGGCTTGGTTTCATCCGACTCTACGTCTCATCATCCTCTCGTGATAAGCTATCCGCATGAAACGCACTTGTTCGATGGTGATGGCTGTAGTGCTACATCTCGTTATGGCGGGAGCCGCCTCGGCCCAGGAAAGACCTCTCGGCAGTTCACAATTTCGCGCCTACGCTGCAAGTGGTAAGACCACTTCTCTCGATGAAATAACTGTTGCGATGGCAAACGCGGAAGTCGTTTTTATCGGCGAGATACACAACGACCCCATGGCGCACTCCGTTGAGTTGCAGTTATTACAGAAAGCCCATGCGCGCTACGGTGCGGCGTCAGGGAAAAGCGCTGACCGGAAGGTGACACTAGCGCTCGAAATGTTCGAGCGTGACGTGCAATTGGTGCTCGATGAATATCTCGCCGGCTCCATCACGGAACGTCACTTTCTCGCCGGCAGCCGCCCCTGGAATAACTATGCGGCTGATTACCGCCCGCTGGTCGAGTATGCCCGTGCTCACGCCCTGACCGTGGTTGCCGCTAATGCGCCGGAACGCTACGTCAACCGCGTGGCGAGACTGGGACGGGACTCGCTTCAGACACTCCTCCCGACGGCACGCGCCTGGCTCGCGCCGCTCCCTTACGGGACAGCTTCTCCCGCTTACGCGAATAAGTTTAGACAGGCAATGGGCGAAGGGTTACAGGGTGTGGCGGCGCACGGCAATCCGTTTCTGCTCGACGCTCAGGCGCTACGAGACGCTACGATGGCACACTCCATCGCAGCACAATTTCAAGACGGGCAACGCCCGCTGGTGCTGCATGTCAACGGAAACTTCCACAGTCAAGGTGGACTAGGGACGCCCGAGCAACTCCGTGCGCTGCGACGGCAAGCGCGCTCCATAGTCGTCACTATTATCCCCGCTGCCATGGCTCCGCCCATCGAAGCGGAGCGACTAAGGGAGTTGGGCGATTTTGTGATCATCACATAGCCACCCGCGGACAAATAAGCATGAACCTCTTGGCTTGGTATCTTAAAACCATGTTGATTGAGATGAGAAAGGTCTCTTTAATACTACTCATCAAGCGGCGAGGCTGTAAAAGCAGGCGACGAACTTCCCCTGCCCTGTCGCTTCTCTGACGCCCTCACGCTTGCATCAATAGATCGTCCACAGTCCCGGCGTAACTATCTCCAGCAGGTGTTTGTCCGGGTCTCTGAAGTACACGCTCGTGCCGCCACGCGACCATCTGACATTACTCTCGACGGCGACGCCTTTCACATGCAGCCGGTTTTCCCATTCTTCCAAATCCGCAGCCGCAATCGAGAAAGCTACATGTAACTGACCCTCGCCGTCGTGCGGCGGAATCGTACCGCCCGAGGCAACGCGGGCGAGGGTGGAAGCGCCTTGAAGAAACAGTAGCAGAACCTGCTTGTCCGCTATGTTCAAGGCACACATCCTGTCATCTGAGAACAGCGTCTCAAACTCGAAAATTGTTTTGTAGAAAGACACGGAGCGTTCCAAGTCTTCGACATAAAGCGACGTTTCCAGCACTCCGGTTAGCTTTGGCATACTCACTTTTAAGGCTCTGTTCCGGGCACGATTGAGGCACTCAATGTTTGTGGCATGTCTGCCACTGTGTAGGTCATGACAGCCATCGCCGCGACGCAGAGGGCGAGGTTTTGGGGATCTATCTTGTCGAGAGTATCGGCCTGCGTGTGGTGAATGTCGAAGTAGTGCGCGCCGTTTACGTCGAGGCTCATGCCGGCGACTCCCTCACGCATGATGGGACCGATGTCGGCTCCGCCGCCGTCCGGGGCGATGCGGTTGGCGCGGATGCCGGCGAGGAGTTTGGCGATCTCTTCGAGGTCGGCGCGGACTTGGCGCGGCGCAGCAGACGCCAGACCGAAACCCAACGGCTGGTAGATTCCTGAGTCGGACTCGATGGCGAGGATGTGTTTCGAGAGTTCGGCGCGGTGCGCGTCCCGGTAAGCGTTGCCCCCGCGCAGGCCGTTCTCCTCGTTCGTGTAGAGGACGACACGAATCGTGCGGCGCGGCCTGAGTCCGAGGTCTTTGAGCAGCCGCACGGCCTCCCATGCGATGATGCAGCCGCCGCCGTCGTCGTGCGCACCCTGTCCCACATCCCACGAATCGAAATGCCCGCTGATGAGAACGATCTCATCTGGTTTCTCCGACCCTTTTAGCTCCGCGACGACGTTGGCCGACTCGGCGTCGGGCAGAAATTTCGCCTCCATCTTGAGCCGCAGCACAGGTCGTTCACCGCGCTCGTGCATTCGTTGTAACAGCTCCGCGCCTTCGATGGTGATGGCGGCGGTGGGGATTTTGGGTTGGGCCGCGTCGTAATTCATCGCGCCCGTATGCGGCGTTTGGAGGCTCACGGGCGTGACCGAGCGCACGAGGGCGGCCACCGCTCCGTGGCGCGCGGCGCGCGAAGCTCCCGCCCCCCGGTACTGCACGGTTGCGCCGTAAGTGGTGAAAGGCACGTTGTAGACGACGATCTGCCCGCGCACTTTTTCACCGAGCGCGTCGAGTTCGTCGAAACTACCGACGACGACGGCTTCGGCGGTGATGCCTTCGGGCGGTGTGCCCACGCTGTTGCCCAGCCCCAGCATTGACAACGGGCGTGTGACGGGGCCGGTCAGCTCAAGGCTTTCCGCGCCGCGCACCCAGTGGGGAACCAGCACCCGCTCGGCGCGCACGTTATCCAATCCGTCGCTCTTCATTTCGGCGAGCGCCCATGCGATGGCGCGCTCCAGATTGTTCGAGCCGCTCAGTCGATGGCCGATGCTGTCGGTCAGGTGTGCGAGCCTGCGATAAGCTCTGTCACTCGTCAGCGCCGCCCCGATGATGCGTGCCGCACGCGCGCGGTAGTCTTCAATTTTGAGGCGCGGCGGGGGCAGCGGAATCGGCTTCTCTTCGGCGGCGCGCGGCACGGGATTCCGCTGCGCTGAAGCGGAGAGGTGAATCAGCGTGCAGATGAGTACGACGGAGCAAAAAAGACGCATGTTGCTATGGCCTCCCGAAAAGCATTTTGAGATCATGGTTAATCACCGAAACTGAGAGCGTCGATCAAATCGCCGCAAAACTTCTCGGCGGGTCAATACTTTACTTCCGCCATCTTTTTCAGACGGCCTCGGACTGCGAAGTGAAGTTGAACGCTTTGAGTTTGAGCGCGGGCAGCAGCGTCGCGCCCTCCGAGTCGCCGACGCGCTCGGCGGCTCCTATCATCTCGACATTGCCGGGCGCGAGCATCCCGATGATCGACTGGTTGAAACGAAAATTCTTCACCGGGTACTGAATTTTGCCGCCTTCGATGTACCACACGCCGTCGCGCGTCAGGCCGGTCAGAGAAGCCGTGCGCGGGTCGGTGGAGCGGATATACCAGAAACGGCTGATGAGCAGCCCGCGCCGGGTCGAGCGAATCATCTCCTCGGTTGAGGCTCGCCCGGCGCTCGTCTCCAGGATGAAATTAACCGGGCCGGGCGTCGGTTCCTTCGTCCGTTGTTTGGCCCAGAAGCGCGAGTAGGTCAGGTTTTCCAGCGCGCCGTTTCGGACGAGGTAGATTCTCTGCGCCGGGATGCCGGCTTGCGCTGACTGTGAGGCGGGCAGTTCGGGATGCCAGGGGTCGCTGTAGATATTGATGCGTGGGTCAAAAATCCGCTCGCCGACGCGGGTTTTGCCGCCGGGGACAGAATAGGGGCTGCGTCCCTCCTCGGCGCTACGCGCGTCGAAGGTCAGAGAATCCAGCAGATCGGCGACGGCCTGCGGCTCCAGAACGACCGTGTACGCGCCGGAGTCGAGGGCGCGTGCCCCTCGTCCTTCGAGCGCCTTGCGGATGGCTTCGCGGGCGATCCGCAACGTGTCGAGCCTCGCTACGTCGAAGTGATTGCGCCCGAAGTAGCCGGAACTCGCGCCGTCGGGCGTGCGCGAAGTCACCGAGAGACCGACCACGGTTTTGCGCTCGTAAGCGTAATTTCCACGCTTCGTCGCAAACGCCCCGGCCTGCGTGCGCGCTTGATGAAAACCCGCGCTGACGACGTTCGCTCGCTCGCTCTGTCCCAGAATCTCGCCGATGGCTTTGGCGCGGGCGGCAGGCGAGATGTTGGCCGTCGCCTCGACGTAGCCGTTCGGGACGGGTTGGTAAATCTGCGGCCCGAGCGTCGGCAGGTACTCGCGGTCAACGGGCGCGAGGCGCGCGATTTGCTCGGCCCCCTCCACGGCCTCGCGCAGTGAAGCGTCGTCCGTGTCGCTGGTCGAGGCCGCGCCCCGTCTGCCTTCGATCCAGACGGTGACGCTCGCGCCGCGACTGTCGCGCACGCCGCTGGTCTGAAAATTATTGACGGCGAATCTAAGGTGCGACAATTGCTCGCTGTTGACGCTGACCGAGGCATCGTCGGCTTTCACGAAAGAGAGCAACTTATCGGTAATGGCTCGCGCGTCCTTCTCGGTCAAAAGCATGGCCTGTCTCTCCTACTACTTGCGGGCGGCGGTATTGAGGACGTTGATCCGGCGGAAGCGCGTCACGGGGCAGCCGTGCGAGACGGCGCTCGACTGGCCGGGTTCTCCCTTGCCGTCGGTAAATGTCCCGCCGAGTTGATACGTCGCCTGCCCGCCGAGCGCGTCGCACGCGCCCCAGAAGTCTGTCGTGCGCGATTGATAAGCCACATCGCGCAGCATCCCGATGATCTTTCCCCCCCTGATCTCCCAGAAAGTCTGCCCGCCGAACTGGAAGTTGTAACGCTGCTGGTCAATCGAGTAGCTGCCGCGACCGTAGATCATGATGCCACGCTCCACGCCGCCGACGAGATCGTCGAGTGAGACGTTTTCCTTCGCGGGTTCGAGCGAGACGTTCGGCATGCGCGGAAAGGGCACGTCGCCCCACCCCTGTGCGTGCAGGCAGCCGTAGGATTTGTCTCTCCCGACGAGCGGCGCAAGGTCGCGCGTCGTCTGCCAATCGACGAAGATGCCGTCCCTGACCAGATGCCATTTCTGCCCCGGCACGCCTTCGTCATCGTAAGCGACGGTGGCGAGCGCGCCCGGTTGAGTGCGGTCGGCAAAGAAGTTGACGATCCGGGAACCGAATCGGAGTTTCCCTGTCTTGTCCGGCGTCAGGAAACTCGTGCCCGCGTAGTTCGCCTCCCACAGGAGAGCGCGGTCCAACTCTGTCGAATGCCCGACCGACTCATGGATCGTGAGGAACAGGTGCGAAGGGTGAAGCACCAGATCATACTGTCCCGGCTCGACGGATTTCGCCTTGAGTTTGGCGACCGCTTCCTCGCCCGCCTGCCGGGCTTCATCAAGCCAGGGATATTTCTCAATGTACTCATAGCCCGTACCCTGTGGGCCACCGATGGCATTGCGCGTCTGAAAGTCGCCGCTCGCGCGATCAATCGCCGTGACGCTGAAATCAGGGTAGCCGCGAATGAGATACTGCTCGATGCGCGAGCCGTCCGAAGTGGCGAGGAATTTTTGCTCGTTAACCCACGTCATCGAAGAGTTGATGAAACTCACGCCCTTCACCTTCAGCGCCTCTTCATTCAGCTTGAGGAGAAACTGAATCTTGTCGTCTACGGCCACATCGAACGGGTCTCGCTCGAACGCGCTTTTCCACTCGGCCACGGCCTTCGGTGCGGGGACGAGCCGGACGGGTCGGCGCTGGAAGACAGAATTGGCGCGCGCGATCTCGACGGCGTCACTCGTGACGCGCCGCACCTCCTCCGCCGTCACGATTGAACTCGCTGCGAACCCCCATGTGCCTTTCACCAACACGCGCACGCCGAAGCCGAAGTTCTGGGTGCGTGAGACGTTCTGCACTTGTCGCTCGCGGGTCGAGACTGCCTCCGTGCGGGTGCGGTTGATGCGTATGTCGGCATAAGACGCGCCCAGCCTTTTGGCCGTCGAGAGGGCGACATCGGCGAGCCGGTTTTTATCAACCGCCGCTGCCTGAGCCGCCTCGACTTCGTAGACCCAAGCAGGGAGCGTTGCCGTCGCGCCCGCCGCCAGTCCTGCCATTTTCAAAAAGTCGCGCCGTGTAGCTTTCATTACTCATGCCTCGCATATCAGCCGCAAAGAGAGAACGCATCTGGGTGGGAAATTCTTCTGCCTGGAATCAGTGGTAGGATATACTTCCTGCCTTAGCTCCTACAAGGTGCAGTTTTGTGTCCGGGATTCCGGGAGGCGGTTTGATTACGTATATCGTAGGTGGCCGAACCCGCGAAAGCAAAATTTCCCGAATGTTGCATGCCAGTTCAATCGCCAATGCCGCCGCACCAAATTTCTTTCGGGAGAGCCGCCGGTAAAACATCGCGGCGCGGCGGCAAAATTACCTGATCACTGCTAGTTGATGCCGGAGCGCGATTCCGTGGCTCTCCGGTCTTTGTCGGGAGAGGAAATTAATGACTGCGAAAGCCAAATCATCTTCGCTCGATGAGGAGCGCGACAAAATTTCGAGCCGCCGCCTCGTGCTGCCTCCTTCGCTGCTTCACCAGAAACAATTCCTTTTCAACCGCGAATTAAGCTGGCTTGAGTTCAATCGCCGCGTGCTCGCCGAAGCGCTCGACCCCGAACAGCCTTTGCTGGAACGTTTGAAATTCCTCGCCATCTTTTCCACCAATCTGGATGAGTACTTCATGATTCGCGTTTCAGGCTTGAAGGAGGAATTGGAGGAGGAAGTCACCGACCCTTCGCCCGACGGCATGACGCCCGCCGAACAACTCAAAGAGATCAGCCTGCACCTGAGGCCGATGTTGGACGAACAGATGCGTTGCCTGCGTGAAGATATTCTGCCGCAACTCGCCGCGCACGGCATCGTCATCACTTCTCACCGCGAACTGAGCCGGAGCGAGAAGGAGATGGCTGACCGCTATTTCATCGAAAAAGTCTTTCCCATCCTGACTCCGCAGGCGGTCGATCCGGGGCATCCTTTCCCCTACATCTCCAACCTCAGCCTCAATCTTGGTGTGATGGTTGAACCTGCCGGCGGCGTTGATGGGGCGGGCGCGGAGAAGTCCTTTGCGAGCCAGGAAGGGGAGCGGTTCGCGCGCATCAAGCTCCCGCCAATCGTCGAGCGGCTCGTGCCGGTGGATGAGACGGGGAAAAAATTCACTTTGCTCGCCAGCCTGATCGCGGCCAATTTCGGCGAACTGTTCCCGGAAATGAAACGCGATAAATGTCATCTGTTTCGCGTCACGCGCGACGCTGACATTGAGATCAGGGAGGACGAGGCGGGCGATTTGTTACGAATGGTGCAGCAGCAGTTGCGGCGCAGACGCTTCGGCTCGGCGGTGCGTCTCGAGGTTTCTTCCGCGATGCCGCCCGCGATGGTTGAGCATTTGACCAACTCGCTCGACCTGACGCCCGATGATGTGTATGCCATCGACGGGCCGCTGAACATCCCCGATCTGATGCAACTCTACGGGCTTGATCTGCCCGGCCTGAAAGATAAGCCGCTGCGCATGTCCGTGCCCGCGCCGCTGCGCCAGCAGCAACAACAGCCGCAACAACAGCAGCCGCACACAGTTTTCGACGCCATCAAGCAAGGGGACATACTGCTCCATCACCCCTTCACCTCCTACTCGACCGTCACCGACTTCATCAGCACGGCGGCCAAAGACCCTGACGTGGTGGCGATCAAGATGTGCCTGTATCGCACGGGTCGGCATTCGCCGATTGTAGAGGCATTGATCGAAGCCTGCGAACTGGGCAAGCAGGTCGGCGTGCTCGTCGAACTCAAGGCGCGCTTCGACGAGGAAAGCAACATCGAGTGGGCGCGGCGGCTCGAACAAGCCGGGGTGCATGTCGTCTACGGGCTGCTCGGCCTGAAGACCCATTGCAAACTGGCGCTCGTCGTGCGCCGCGAAGGCGAAGAACTCAAACGTTACGTCCACCTCGCGACGGGCAACTACAACCCGACCACATCGCGCATCTACACGGATGTCGGCCTCTTCACCGCCGACGAGGAGATCACGGCGGACGCCACTCATCTCTTCAACTTTCTGACGGGCTACTCGCGTTATTCAAAATATCGCTGCCTGCTCGTCGCGCCGGTGAATTTGCGCGAACGAATGGCCGCGCTCATCGAGCGCGAGGCCGGACACGCCCAGAGAAATCGTCCCGCCCGCATTATCGCGAAGATCAACAGCCTCACCGATCTCAGCACCATCCGCGCGCTGTATGCGGCCTCGCAGGCCGGAGTCGAAATCGACTTGATCGTGCGCGGAGTCTGTATGTTGCGTCCCGGCATCCCCGGCGTCTCGGAGCGCATCCGCGTCAGGAGCGTCGTCGGGCGGTTCCTCGAACACAGCCGCATTTTCTATTTCGCCAACGACGGCGCGGAGGAAGTTTTCATCGGCAGCGCCGACTGGATGACCCGTAACCTCGACCGGAGAGTTGAGGTCGTGGCTCCGATTAAAGACAAAGCCTTGAAGCTCTATTTGAAGGAGACGGTGCTGGACACCTACCTGCGCGACGACGCGCAGGCGAGGCTTTTGCAAGCGGATGGTTCGTACACACGGCTCAGCCCGGCGGAAGGAGACGAAAGATTCAGTAGCCAGTTGTTTTTTCAGAAGGTATCGTGAATACCGAACATAGAATAACGAATGCGCCACTCGTCGGCGCTTTAGTGAACGCCCTGCTCGCCGCCATCAAAATCGGCGGAGGTGTGATCGGCAACTCCGGAGCTTTGATCGCTGATGGCCTGGAGTCAGCCGCCGACGTGATGAGTTCGCTCATCGTCTGGGGCGGATTGCGGTTCTCGGTCAAGCCCCCTGACGAGAACCACCCTTACGGTCACGGCAAAGCCGAACCGCTGGCCGCCGCCGCCGCTTCGTTTGCCCTGCTGGCCGCGGCGGTCTTGATCGCGGTCGAGAGCATCAAACAGATTTTGACTCCTCACTCCACGCCGCGCTGGTACACGCTCATCATTCTTGCGGGTGTCATCGGGGTGAAAGCACTGCTGTCACGCTTTGTCTCGAACATCGGGCAGGGAATCGGGAGCAGCGCGCTCAAGAGCGACGCCCTGCATCATCTATCCGACGCACTAACTTCTTTAGCAGCTTTTATCGGCATCTCGATTGCGCTCATCGGCGGGCGGGGCTACGAGAGCGCGGACGATTGGGCAGCCCTCCTCGCCTGTCTCATCATCTTTTTCAACGGCGCTCGCCTGCTCAAAGATGCGGTCAACGAAGTGATGGATATTGCCGTCTCGCCGGAGTACGAGGGGAGAATCAGACTTATCGCGCGGCGGGTGGAGGGCGTCATCGACATCGAAAAGTGCCGCATCCGCAAAAGCGGATTGCATCATCTGATTGACATCCATGTTGAGGTGGACGGCGACATCCCGGTAAGGCGCGGGCATGAAATAGCGCATCAAGTCAAAGACGCGCTGCTCGCCTCGGAGCATCGCGTCCTGGATGTTCTGGTCCACATTGAACCGCACTGAACCGCATCACAGAGGCAATTGGAGTCGGGCTTCGCAACCGGTGTCGTGGCGGCGGTTGGTGAGCGTCAAAGCGCCGCCGTGCGCTTCGGCGATCTGGCGACTGAGGACGAGGCCGATGCCGGAACCGCCGGGCTTGGTCGTGAAGAAGGGGACGAAGAGATTGGCCGTGTTGGATAGCCCCGGCCCTTCATCCTCGATGAACACGGTGAGGTAATGCGAATTCCTGACCCAACCACAGCGCACGCCGCCGCCCGTCTGTAAGGCCGCATCGACGGCGTTGCGCTGCAAGTTGATGAGCAGTTGTTCCAGTTGGTCGCCGTCGGCCATCACCACCACATCCGCGCCGGGCAGCAAAGCGACGGCGAGGCGCGTTTCAAGTTCCGCGACCCGCCGCATCAGCGCGCCGATGTTGACGGGCGCGAAACGCGGCGGCGGCAACCGGGCGAGGCGCGCATAAGCCTGCATGAAACGGGCCAGCGATTCCGAGCGCGAGCCGATGATGGACAATCCGCGCTGCATATCGTCGTTCCAATCGGCGGGGCGCGGCTCGCGCACGAGCAAACTTTCCAGACTTCCCGCAATTGATTTGATCGGAGTCAGCGAATTGTTCAACTCGTGGCCGAGCACGCGCACAAGTCGCTTCCAAGCCTCGCGTTCTTCTTCGCGCAGTTCGCGGCTGAGGTCGGAGAGCACGAGCAACCGGTGAGGCAGGCCGCGCTCGCGAAACGCGCTGCGACGCACCCCCCAGCGTCCGGTGCGTCCGGGGAAAGTTTTCGGAATGATCTGCGAATCGTCGGTGGGGGATAAATGTAAAAACTCTGCGAGACCGAGTTCCGCGGCGGTGCGACCGAGCAGGCGTTCGGCGGGCTGCGCGAAGAGGCGTTCGCCCGCACGGTTGACGAGACGCAGGCGCTCCTCTTCATCGAAGGCGAAGATCGCGACCTCGATCTCGCCCATCACGGTGCGCAACAGCGCGGTCGCTTCCATCGCGCCGAGTCGCTGCGTCCGCAAAGTCTCGCCCAAAGCGTTTACCTCCGACATCACATCACCGAGCGCGTCTTCGCGTCCCGCGCCGCGGGCGCGGATCGAGTAGTCGCCTTCGCGCAAAGCGGCGAGCAAATTCGAGAGCGTTTGCAGGTGGCGCACCACGCGCGTGCGCAGGGAGAACGCGAAGCCGAGCCAGCAACCGATGATGAGGAGCGTCAGCGTCCATTGCACCTTCGGCGTGTAGGGATGCTCCCAGAGCAGGATGAGCGCGGTCGTCGTGGCGGGCGCGCCGCCCATCAAGGCTAGGAGAAGTATGCGCTGCTCGTGGTTGAGTCGTTCGCGGCGGGGTGGTGTTCGGTTGACCGTCGTCATAAGCCATAGCGTTGCAATCGCCTGTAGAGCGCGCTGCGGCTGAGTCCCAGGGCTTCCGCCGCCTGGCCGACGTTGCCGTCGAAGCGCGCCAGAGTTTTGCGAATCAGAAAAGACTCTACCTCATCGAGACTCATCTCTTCGAGTCCGCGCTCGGCCTCGTGCGCGGGCTGCAAATTGAGATCGGCGGCTTCCACCACCTCGCCTTTCGCCATCAACACGGAACGTTCCACCGCATGGTCCAACTCGCGCACGTTGCCCGGCCATTCGTAACGCAGCAGAATTTGCTGCGCCCCGTCGGAAAATGTCTTGAGCGGCTTGCGATAACGGCGCGCGTATTGATCGAGGAAGTGATGCGCCAGCAGCGGAATGTCTTCGCGCCGCTCCTTGAGCGGCGGCAGGCGAATTTCGACCGTGTTGAGGCGAAACAGCAAGTCCTGACGAAAACGTCCGGCGGCGACTTCCTCTCTCAAATCGGCGTTCGTCGCTGACAGAATCCGCACATCCACGCGTCTGGTTTTCGACGAGCCGACGCGCTCAAACTCTCCCGTCTCCACCACGCGCAACAATTTCGCCTGCTGCTGCGGCGGGACGTTGGCGATCTCGTCGAGAAAAATCGTGCCGCCGTCGGCCAGTTCAAAACGCCCGACGCGATCCATTCTGGCATCCGTGAACGCCCCTTTGACGTGCCCGAACAATTCGCTCTCGAAAGTCCCTTCCGATAACGCGCCGACGTTGACCGTCACCATCGTCTTCATCGCGCGTCCTGAGACGGCGTGGAGGGTGCGCGCGACGACTTCTTTGCCCGTGCCGTTTTCGCCCGTCACCAGTACGTTCGCGTCCGACGCGCCGACGCTCTCGATGAGCCGCAAGACGGGATGCATACTGGCGGCGGTGGCGATCATGCGCGGCGGTTGATGGCCGTCGCGCAAAATTCGATTCTCGGCTTCGAGGCGTTGGCCGGTGCGCAGCGCGCGGCTCAGTTCAAACTGCGTGCCGAGCACAGCGAGTAGCCGGGCGTTCTCCCACGGCTTCTGGATGAAGTCGCGCGCTCCGCGCCGCATCGCTTCGACTGCCAGTTCGACGCTGCCCCACGCCGTCATCACGACGACCGGCAGCGTCGAGTCAATCGTCTGCACGCGCGAGAGCAGATCGAGACCTTCCTGGCCGGAGGTGGTGTCGCGCGTGTAGTTGAGATCGATCAAGAGCAAATCAAACTCTTTCGCTTTGATCGTGGAAAGCACGTCCGCTGGCGAAGAGACGGCCTCGGTTCGGTAGCCCTCGCCTTTCAACAGCAAGCGCAGGGCTTCGATCACATCCGGCTGGTCGTCCGCGATGAGCACGCGTGGAATTGGTGAATCAGTCGTCCGCATGAATTCGAGCCTTCATCAAAACCTCGTTGGAGACCCTTGCATTCATGCAAGGGAGGAAAACGTATCAACCGCGCAAATGCTTTCAAATTTGCGCCTCAACTTGGGGTATAATCCAAGCCGAAATCTCAAGCTACTGCG
>JBPCIP010000215.1:0-18724 GCA_051006195.1 Pyrinomonadaceae bacterium | reverse complement strand
ACAAAACTTCGGCTAAGACTTTTGGCTTCAATCCAAAGAGTGCTTTAATGGTCTGGGCAGAGTGTCGTTGGAGGCAGTTGATTTTCACACATTAACTTTAGCCGAGATGCTCTGCCTTTTCATACCTCACTTTGTCGGAACATCTAACGACCTGAACTGTCACGAACGGTTACATATTAGTTAATGTGTCTGATAACATTTTTTAAACAAGGTCCCTTCAAATCTACAGGCAAAATTCAAGTCAACTCATTAGGCGTTATCGGACGCACAGAATACATTTAAGCCCACTCGCCTCGACGTGATACTCCACCATCAGAGCGGTCACATGATCCCTATATGGACCAGATATGGACCAGCGAACGAAAATGCACGAAAACATTCACCGGATGAAATGGCTCCACCGCCCACAGCCAAAAAGAAAAAACCAATACCCCCGCCTAAGTTTTGATGGTGGTAATAAGCTGGTAGGGCGCGGCGATGCAGCAGATTCGCGCGCCCATGGCTTGTGCGCCCCTTCTTTAGCATGTGCGCGTAGGTTATTGTAGCCGGCGCGTCCTTGTTACCGAGCAGTTTCTGAATCGTTCCTTCGTTCATCAGAATCACCCCCCTTGGTGTGGGCGCGACCTGAGATTAGAATTCCGCAAAATAGGTAGCATTCGAACAATTGTTCCTTAAAGGAGAAAAAAATGAGATTAGCAACAATCCTACGCAGCCTTATGCTCTGCGCCTCAATCATGCTTTTCACCGGCCTGGATGTTTACGCACAGATGGGCGAGAAAAAATTTGTCTTCACGACCAAATCTAAAGAGGCACGGGAGGCCGCCGCGCAAGCGGTGAAAATGATCGAATCTTTACAGTTCGGCCCCGACATCCTGCCCGTGGCGCAGAAGGCCGTCGCCGCCGACCCGGATTTTGCCTACGGCCACTTCCTTGTCGCCACTTTTACGCCGCCACCCCAGCAGGGAGGCAACCCCAAGGTGCATATGGACAAAGCTCTCGAATTGGCCAAGCGCGCGTCCGACGGAGAGCGGCGCTACATCGAAGCGGTGGCACTGGTGCGCGCCCAGAAACCTGCAGAAGGCCTCGTTATCCTCAAACAACTCGGCCAGGAATATCCAGGCGAGCGATTGGTCCAGATGATGCTCGGCCAACTCTCATTAAATCAGGGGAAACTTGAGGAGGCGCGGGCACATTTCGAGAAAGCCATCCGCCTCGACAACAGCACCCCACGCGCTTACAACTTCCTCGGTAACTATCATCTGCTCAAGGGCGACTACGCCAAGGCCCGCGAATTATACCAGGACGCGCTCAAGCGGAAGGTCCAGGGGACAGCCCCCTTCGGACCCAACTACGGGCTGGTTTACACCTACGTGTATGAGGGTAAAATCCCTGAAGCGTTGAAAGTGTTGAACGGTTTCCAGGAGGAATACGCCCGGACGAGCAGCGCTGCCGAGTTCCCGCCCGTCTTTATCTGGAATTCAATTGCTCGCCTGCAACTTGAAAACGGCCAGCCCGAAGTAGCCATCAAGTCTTACGAAAAGGGCTATCAGACGGTGCCGGGAAGCAAGCTTTCACCGGAGGATAAAATGATCTGGCAGGGTCGTTTGCACCACGGGCGGGGGCGTGCGCTCGCCAAACTGGGCAAACGTGAAGAGGCTTGGAAAGAGGCCGAACTGATTAAAAAGATGATCGATGAGAACGGGGAACGCGGTAAACAGTTTATGACTTCCTTCCACTACATCGCGGGATACCTTCAGTTGGAGGGCGGCGACCATGCGAAAGCCATCGAACACCTGAAGCAGGCCGATCAAACCGACCTCTTCCACAAACTGCTGCTCGCGCGCGCTTACGACCGGGCGGGCGACGCTGTTAACGCGCAGAAACTCTACCGGGAGATAACTGAGTCTAATCAGATCAACCTCGAACGGGCTTTGGCCGTCCCCGAAGCAAGAAAGAAGCTTAAGGGCTGACACACCGCAGACTCGCCGGCTCTGATGGGCGGCAGCAAGCAATCGAACTTAGATCGGTTTTCAATTGCGTGTAATGGATAGAACGAACAGCCAGCTTCCGCTGGATAAGCAACCAGAGGAATCTGGATTAGTCCCACGCCGTACGTTCAATTGAAAACCGATCTAAGTGTCACATGTGCGCTGTCCGTGCATTTCTGTCTGAAGTACTTACGTATGTGCGGTCAGGATGAAAACCATGAATTCCGGCGCGGTGTGAGAGAGGTTCGTCTCGACCGCACCCGTCGGCTTCTCAAGCCCGCTCAACTTCAGCGGCAGTGACACCGGCTTGCCGTCATATACGCCGCCCATCACCGGCTTGCCGGAAATGTTCTGCGCGTCGCGGATTTCAAATTTCCGCCCCGGCGCGAGCACACCGTCGAAATCAACGACGACTTGCTCCCGCGCGTGCCAGTTGAAGATGACGATGTGCGCCCGTCCGGCCTCGTATCTGTTCGGACGCAGGAAGACGCGCAAGCCGTCCTCCCGCGAGGGCGCTGCGGCATACCGGCTGTGCGCATCCAAGCCCGCCTTCTGCTGCCAGCGCGCGAAGCTATACATCTTCGCGTTGCTGACAAAGGCCGGGTCGAGGTCGCCCGCGCCAAAGTACGTGTTGTGATCCCAAAAGTACGCTGAAGCGTCCACACCCTCAGGGGTCAACAATTCGCATGCCTCAACGCCGGAGCGAACTGTGTTGCCTGCACACTCGACCCTCCGCCACCACCAGACGCGCAGCGGCGCGCGGGCCACGACGTAATTGTCGAGCAGCTTTAAGTCAAGGTTGTTCTTGTCCTCGTAGCCGAGACGAATTCCGTTGCTTTTGGAAGCCGCCGCGCCGGGCGAGGAGTAGACGAAGTTATTTTTGACCACAACCCGCTCGGCGGAGACGCCGCCGACGCCCCCCACCTGGATGTTGCCGGTCGTCTGGTCATCAGCGGTCAGAGCGCCGTTGTCGAAGCAGACGTTGCCTTCGATGTGCAGGCCGCGCTGTGCGCTCTTCGTTGAGTCGGAATGCGCGAGGATGCCGTAGCCGCCCTGCGCGAAAACGACGTTGTCGGTGAGATATTTGGTCCCGGCGCCGTTGCCGGTGTAGAGCGCGTGCTCACGCTTGTTATTGCCGTTGTAATAGAAGAGGCAGCCATGCACCTCCGTCATGTCCTGCTTATCCCAGATGCCGTGGCCGTTATCGTGGAAGACGCAGTTGATGAACTTGACGCGCGGCGCGTAAACGTCCGCTCCTGAGCCGCGCCACGGCTCGTCCGCGCCCGTGTATGGGCTTTTCCGGCTGCGGTCAGGGTTCGAGTTCGTGATCTCCAGACCCCAGAACCAGACTCCCTGTCCCTTGACCTTGAGCGCGGGCTGCTTCGTTTTATCGACTCCGGCGCGGTCAATCACAACCCGCTCGCCCGGCGCGGCGCGCACGATGATGGGCGCGTCCGCCGCACCCATGAGGTTGCTGGTGAAGGCGCCCGCGTAGCGACCACCGCGCAGCCAGATCGTGTCGCCGGGCTTAACCACATTGCCGCCCACGCCGCCGTTCAGTGCGGTCGCCAAGTCCCACGGCGATTCATTCGCCCCGCTGCCCTGCGCGCCGCCGCCGGGAGCGGCATACCACTCGCGTCGCGGGCGCGGCATGAGCGTTAACGTATCCGCCTCCGTCTTCCCTTCGTGCGAAACCGAGACACGGATGGCGGTGAGTGCGTTCACGGCGCTCGTTTCTACAACGAAGGTTGTGCTCGCTGCACCCGCCGGAATCGTGACGTTCTGTGGGGCACGGACTTTCTTCAAGTCGCCGGTTGAGATTTTTACTGCTGACACGCCCGCCCTTATAGGGTAACGGAGCGTCACCGTAACTTTCGCGGATTCGCCTCCGAGGAGCGTCGCTGGATGGAGCATTAGACTCGCAATCGACTGCCCTCGCGCGGCTGCTTCTGAATTCAATTCCGGGTTCGAGGGGGCGCCCCGATCCGCCCATCGGTCTGCCCAATTTTCAATCGCCTGGTGACGGAAGAAGATAAATGCCGCGACGAGGGGCAGCGGCAGCATGAGCGCCAGAGATGCCAACTTGCGAAGACTCACATCAACCTTCGGACGCACGGAAAGAAACATCTCCCACATGCATCACGTTTGATTTTTGACCTGCGTGCCACGGTCGGAGTCAGCGCGGTCGGCAGACTCTTCAGGATATTCCGACCGACCGCACATCTCGCCGATCCTGCGTTCGAGTCGCGCGGCCCAGGCGGAACGCGAGTAGTGCTCCTCGACATATAGATGTCCCGTCCGGCCCATTACGGTGCGGCGTTCGGGGTCGGGGTAGAGTTCCAGAATGGCGTCGGCAATCGCCCGCGCGTCGCCCGGTGCGACGACGATTCCGCCGCCCGACTCCGCGAGCACCCGCGCGCTCTCCCCGCTCAACGCTCCGACGACCGGCTTCTCGCAGGCAAGATATTCAAAAATTTTTACCGAGATGACCTTCTTCGGGTACGGCTCCGGTCGAACGGCGGCGAAACATACATCGGCCCGCGCGATCAAAGAAGGAACGTCTTCGACGCGCCGCTCACCGCCGAAGATAACATTGTCCAGATTCAATTCTTTGACCTGTTCCAGGAGCGCATCGCGCCGCGCCCCGCCTCCGAGCAGAAAGAAAACGATTTCTTTGTGCTCTCGCAGAAGGGCGGCGGCTTCGAGCAACACTTCGAGGCCGTGCTTGATGCCGAACAGCCCGGAGTACATGACGACGAAGCGTTCGCCGAAAGGATACTCGCCCGCCGTCGGGTTGTCGCGCGGCAGGGGGCGGAAGAGATCGAGGTCTGCTCCGTTGGGCATGAGGAAAGTCTTCTCGCGCGCCGCGCCGCGCGATACGCACTCATCGACGATAGCGTCGGTCGTCCCGACCACACAGTCCGCCACACGATAACCGAGGCGGGCGAGCGCGCCCGTCGCACGCACCGGCAGCGAGCGCTCGCCGTAGCCCGCGTAAGTGACCAATTCGTCGGGCCACAGGTCGCGCACGTCGAGAATGAGCTTCGCGCCGCGCAATTTCGCCAGGATGATCGCCGGGATGATCGCGAAGAGGGGCGGCGTGGAGACGAGCACCACATCCAGCTTCCCGGCTCGCCGCCCGCTGCGAAGCGCGGCGGGGATGAAGCTCAGGTAGCTGCGCAGTTGCGCCCATTTCGACTCGTTGCGCGGCGCTGTGTAGGAGGCCGTCCGCAGCACGGTCACACCGTTTAACTGCTCGCGCATTGTGCGCCGCCCGCGATAGCCCTCGAAGACTTCACCCTTCGGGTAATTCGGCATCCCCGTCGCGACGAAGACCTCGTGCCGCGCCTCCACCAACGTTCGCGCCAGCGGGTACAGGCGGTTTGAGAGTGCGCCCATTTCGGGCAAGTAAATTTGCGTGATGAACAAAATACGCATAACTATTCCGAGCAGTTAGAGATCAAGTTAGAAATATTTGACTCACTTCCAATCTCTAACCTCTGACCTCGACTTTTATCAGCACGCGCCGGTCTTCCTGACGACTGCGCCGGCGGTGAGCAGCATGAGACGCAAGTCGAGCGAAAGGTTGCGATGATCGATATACTGCATGTCCATCATGACCCGCTGCGTGTAAGTCGTGTCGCTGCGCCCGCAGACCTGCCACATTCCGCTCAGGCCGGGCTTGACCGACAGGAGTTTGTCACCGTAGATGCTGTACTTCTTTAGCTCTTTCCTGACGATGGGGCGGGGGCCGACGAAGCTCATCTCGCCGCGTAGGACGTGGACGAGTTGCGGCAACTCGTCGAGGCTCGTGCGGCGTAGGAATTTGCCCATGCGGGTGATGCGCGGATCATGTTTGAGCTTGTAACTCTGCTCGAACTGACGCCGCAGGGACTTGTTCTTTTTTAGCTGCTCGTCCGCGCCCGCCACCATCGTGCGGAACTTGAGACAGTCGAACTCCTTGCCCGCCAGCCCCAGCCGCCTGTGCCGGTAGAGGACGGAGCCGCCGCTTGTCGCCTTAACGAGCAGGGCGATCAGGACGAAGAGCGGCAGCGCGGCCACCAGCAGCAACACCGCCCCCGCGATGTCAATCGCTCGCTTGCAAAAGAAATAAAATTCGCGGCTACGTTCGGATTGTCCGGTGTAGCTCGTGCTGTGGACGAGCAGGCGCGCAGCGGGCGCTCCCAACGATTCGAGCACCGTCGTGGTGGTGATGGTGGTGGTGGTCGCCTCCTCGCCGTCGCCCCCGACGGCTAACTCTACGGCGTCCCATGAAAATGTTTGCGCGGAGGACAGAAGCGTCTCGTGCGCGACCGCTTCGGCGTCCGGGCCCAGGGCAGACGTATCTTGCAGTGTGATAGGATTTTGTTGCATTCAATTTCATCCCAGAGAACGTTTGAGGTTAATGTCGAAGGGCTGAGGGACGCCTGCCAGCGCCGCTCAGCCCCTATTCGTTTGCGACTTCGGACAAGTCGTGTCTCGCTTTGCCACCCACCCGGCGCGCGCCCGCACGGGCCGCCGGTCAGGCTGATTTGTTAAAGCCTCCCTTCAGTTTTGCCGGACGGCGCTCACCCGCGACTCACTCGATGACACAGCCGCATGCGCCGCAAGCGTTCGGTCGGTACAGTCTTCACCCGCTTGCGAGACACTGCTCATCAAATTCTCCGCGCCGTTTTGTTGACGACCCACCAGAACCTTCTCATAAATGCCGATCACTTTGTCCGTGATGACTCTTTCATCGAGGCCGCGCACCGCCTCGCGCCCGGCGCTACGACCGCCGTGGCGCAGCACTCGTGCGAGCGCGGCGGCGATGGTTTCGGGATTATCGTCCGGGCACAGCTCGCAGCCCTCGACGCCGTGGAGCCGCTCGGCCACGTCGCCCACGGGGACGGAGACGACGGGCAGGTTGCAGGCCAGCGCCTCCTTCACCACGTTGGGCGAGCCTTCCTGCATGGACGTGAAGATGAGCGCGTCGCAGGCGCTCATGTAAACGGGCACGTCCGCGTGGGGCACGTCCCAAGCCACGACGAGGCGCGCCGGCAGCGTCTCGTTCAGCATCCCGACGGCGCGTTCGGCCAGCCACAACCTCTTGCGCGCCTGCGTCGGCCTCCCCACGAAGAGAACCAGGCGCTCGTCCTGCGGCAGGTTGAGCCGCCGGCGCGCCTCGTCGCGCGGCATTTCGCGGAAGAACTCGAAGTCGAGTCCCGAAGGGATGACCTCAGCATCGACGGCGGGAGGCAAATAGGCTTTCATGTGCGCCGAGACAACGATGGCCGCGTCGGCACGCCGCGCCACGAGGCGGCACAGACGGTGATGAATCCTGCTCGCCCACATGTGCCGACCGCTCCGGTCGCTGACCGTGCCCAGCAGGTCGCTTCCCCTGAAAGTCACGACGAGGGGCAGGCGCTTCGGCAACGCCAGCAGACCGCTTTGCCCGAACTGTGCATGCACCAGATCGTAACGCCCGCGCTCCAGTTTGCTGCGAAACCGCCTCCAGGCCTTCAGGTAGTTGAGCGGATTCTTCGCCCCGCGGAACGGGAACACTTCCACCTCCACCCCGGCGGCTTGCAGAAAGTCTGCCTGTCGCTTGATGAAGTGCGCGGTGCGCGACATGCCCGGCGCGGGCCATTCGCTCGTGACCATCAAGACTCGAATGGGGACACTCATCAACTTACTCCTCTGGAAATTTCTCATCCCGGAACCCGGACGGCGGATTTGAAAACATCACGCTTGACTCTTCAGCCCGACTTCTTCTCAGCCGTGTTTCTATAGATGGTATATCTGATCGTGTAGCCCTTGCCGGATGCGATCTTCGTGAACATGTCATCGCCGTCGAGCAGACGATCCAATCTGGGATTCACGTAGATAATCCAAACCTCTCGCGGGTGCTGCTTCAGCGACTGCCGGATGTTCACCAGCACGTTCGTCATCACCGTCTCTTTGAACGGGTTGTATAAAAAGAAAACCGTCTGCGCCGGGGGGATGGCGTAAGCGACGGCATCCGTACAAACTGATTCCACGTCGGCGCACCGGCGCGCGGGATTTTCGTACCGGCGGATATTGTCCTCGGCGATGCCGTGCAACCGGGACGAGAACTCAATCCCGATGATTTGACGAAAGGGGAATTCGGCAGCCAGCAGCAGGGCACGACCCATCCCGGAGCCGAAGTCGATGAAGACGAAATCTTCATGTTTGATCGGGAGGGTGCGGAGAATCTTCCCGAACAGTTTCGTGTTGATTGGCTCGTAGTCGTTAGCGTGCGCGACGCTCTGGCCTTCGACGCCCAACTCTCTGAGATCGACGCAGCCGGCGGTTCTGACGCCGTGCCTGGCGTCGAAGCGTCTGCTCCGCACCTGCGACGGAAACATCCTCAGCTTGCCGTACACGCGGGTGCGCCACAACAGGCTTCTGAGTCTCTTGATCAACGGGTGAACTTGTGGCTGCATAATTTGCATCTATTTTGCCTCGGCAAACGGGAAGCGGAGAATCGAAGGGGCGCTCACGGAGACTGCCGGCTGACGGGTTTCGCCGAACCCGTTCGCAAGCCGGCCAGCCCCTCCCGAACGATGCGCCCTCTCAATGACTGTTGCCACCGATAGCTTTTCTCAGCCGCCACGCGAACACGATAGAGCCACTTGTAGCGGCTTCGCACCCAGCGATATTTATTGACATCTAGTTCGGCCCCGAACTTCGCCTTGAAGTCGCCGCGCCCCATAAAGTCGAGGGTGTCGCAGCCAGCCTCCATCGCTTTGCGCATGACCGTCCACGTCATTAGTTCGGTGGGTCTGTACCAGCGGTGTTCGGTGCGGTGCGCCCACATCCATAACAACAATTCTTTCCCTTCTACCGTGAACGTCCCCGTCGCGATGCAGGGGCCGCCGTCCGGCAGGTGAACCGAGATGGCGAGGAGATTGCCCCCCACCTTCATCTGGCGGAAGAATTCCAGAGCGCGCTTCTTGTCGAAGGGGATGATGTTGCCCCCGCGCGTGTACACCTCTTCGAGCTGGTCGTAGTGCTCGTCAACGAATTCTTCGCCGTCCTCGAACTTAACGACCAGTCCGAGTTTTTCCGCCCGGCGCACGTTACGTCGGGCGCTGTCCTTGAGCGCCTTCATCGTCCTGGCTTCGTCGCCGGGATACAATCGCGCGCGGTAAGTTGGCGAAGGCTTGATCTGGAAACTCATGCTTTCCATCACCTGTTGATCGAGACCGCCCGTCAGCAACTCGATGTGATGGACGCCGTGGCGTCGTTCCAGAAACGTGACTAGGGCGGGGATCATCTCCTGAGTCGAGAGCCGGCGCTCGTCAAAAACCGGCCCCATGCTTAGCGTTTGCCAACCCGGAAGCGGCGAACCGAATAGGCGCAGAGGCCCCACGTTGACCAGAAAGCCGGGCAAGCAGCCGACGATCTCTCCACTCTTCTCATAGACCAGGTATAGTGGCCGGCCCTTCACACAATTTTCCAGCGAGCGCATCCATGCCAGCTTATGCACCACCCGGCAATTGTCGAAGCGCGTGACCAGATCATCCCAGCGTAGCAATTCTTCAGCACTTGCTTCTCGAATTATCACATGATCGTCCATAACTCTCTTTTCTCCTACACTCAAATCTCCCGCCATACCTTTATTCACTGAGAGATGACCAGTGCGCCGTTGCCCCGCCGACCGCTTCATCCTGTGCTGCCGTAATCCCGCCAGTAGTTCCTCAGTGCCCCCGACCCATTCGCCGACGGCGGGCCACGGGTCGCCCGCGCGATACGTCTCCAGGCGAGTCCCGGCGGGCTGCCGCCCGAAGAGTTCTTTCACACCCTGCGCGACGGACGGGTAATCGCCCGTATATCCCTTCGGCGCCCCGCGCAGAATGCAGAGGAAACGTTTGAAGTCGCCCCAAAGCCAGCGCAATGTGATGCCCGCCGCGTAGCCCCCCGCCGGACTGACTTCCTCGCCCTTGAGGATCGAGACCCAGAGCAGGGGAAAATTTACTCCGGCGTCAACGCCGAGTTGGAGCGAACCCCAGAAGCGACCGTTGACTTCCATCAGGCACGGCGCGTTTTGGCCGTCGTCCTTAAACTCGACCATCGCCGGGCCGTGCCACTTCATTTCCGCGAGTAGCTTTTCGGCTGGATCGAGCAGCCGCGATTCGGGAACGACCGAACGCCGGAGGCTGCTGCCGGAGCCGGTCGGACTCGTGTCGCGCAGTCGCTCGTGCGCAAACCTCGCCACCACCCGCCCGTTGTCGCAGAGCGCGAAAACTCCCTTGCCCCGCCCCTTGACGTAAGCCTGAATGAGCGGCCACTCACCACCCTGCCTGCACGCGGCGACGGCGCGCGGCAGTTCGTCGCGGCTGTTTACGTAAATCGGAGCTTTCGCCCGCGCCAAATGCGCCCCGTCCCTACTGTTACTGCGGCGCGGTTTGACCACGCAGGGAAAACCGACTTCTTCCGCCGCACTGAGACACTCGTCGAGCGATCCGGGCGTCCGTGTTTCAGGCACGCGCACGCCGCAGGCCACGGCGTGGCGGATCGTGAGCGACTTATCGAAAGCCGCTTCGAGCATCTCGTCCGTTGCGCAGCCGAGCACGATCCCTGCCGCCGCCCACTCCGCACGCCCGGCGTTGCACAGCACACAGGATCGCTCCGTCACAGGAAGGACGACGCTGACGCCCCGCCGGTGCGCCCACTCGCGCATCTCCGCAAAGCTTTCGCGACTCTGCTCGCGCAGGCGATAGCTCGCGCGGCAGTGACGCGACCAACCCGCCAGCGGGAAGCGCGCGTCGCTCGCGACGAGCACGTCGTAGCCCGCCTCGCCCAGCGAACGCACGCAGGCCAGCGCTTGATTCGTCTGCCCGTCCAGAATCAAAACTCTCTCTGTCGGACTCATACGGCGCGATTCAACAAACGCAAATTGTCGGTCAGGCGATACGAAGCCAGAGCGCCGACCGCCTTCGCCCTCAGCACGCCGGGCGCGTCGAGCGCGTGCGCCTCGATCCGGGGCAATTGGTGAAAATTACTCTCAACTGACACCAGCCCCAGATCGGTGGTCACGGCGATCTCAAAACCGGCGGCGCGAGCGGCCTCGACGTAAGCGGGCGAGGCGTCGCCGAGTCGCGTGCTCCCGTAAGGATAGGCGTAGGCCCGCGCCTGCGAATCACCAAGACGGCTTCTCAACATCTCGCGCGATTTTTCGGTTTCGTCCGCCAACTGAGAAGGAGTGCAACGACTGCCCCGCAGGTGTTTGTGCGAGTGCGCGCCGACGTGGACCAGGCCGGACGCGACGCAATCTTCCAATTCATTCCAGGACATCGCGCGCCAATCGTCGGGTCGGGTACGACGCCGGTTCTTTTGCGCCCAGCAGTCGAAAGGCTGCGGTTCATCCTGACCGATTGTCCCGGTGACGATAAAGGCGGTCGCGGGCGCGCGGTATCGCTTAAGGACGGGCAACGCCTGCGCCCGGAAACTCGCGTAACCGTCATCGAAGGTCAGGCAGACGAGCGGCTTTTTGTTCGCCGCGCGGCGAGTCAATCTATTCGGCAATTCGAGCAGCGGCACGATCTCGGCGAACTCGGAGAGCGCCGCGATTTGCCGCTCGAAAGTTTCGGGTCGCACGTTCCAGTCGTCCACGCCCGCATCCACGAAGTCCACGGCAGCGATGCGGTGATAATAGAAAATGCAGGCTCTGCCCACGGCGTTGCGTCCTGAGAGGAAAGCCTCAAGGGATGCGACCCATCCGGCTGTCCGCTTCACCGTTCTCTTTATCGAATTTCGCCCGATCATTTTTATGTCCGAATCAATTGATCTCATTGAGATGTGGAGGCGCGCGGAGCAAGTTTGCGCGTCAGAGTGGCCGCCGCCACAAACGGCATCAGCGAGAGGCGGCTGACGCCGTCCCAGTTGCGTGCGCGGAGGGCGGCGCGCACTTTTCCGAGATAAATCCTACTGGCGACGCGCGCGCGCGGGAAGACGAAAACGCCGCTCCTGAATTTGCCCCGCCCGCAACTGCCTGCCGCCAGCATCTTCTTCAACTCCGGCGGGAGCAACTCCCTGCGCAGAATCTCACGGTGTATCTGCCCGAGGTAGGTCATATAGCTGCGCAGACCGTAGAGCGTGCCGAGTCGTGCCGAAGTTCTAAAAACGTAGTCCCAGTTCAAATCGCTCCGGTTGACGAGCGAGGTTGTCGAGAGCACATCGCACAGGCGGATGAAGCCGTGCCGGTAAACCCTCTGCATGCCGTGTAAAATTAGCAGGTCTTCGGTTGAAGGCAGCAGGAACTCGCTGCCGCCGACTTCGGCGCGCCCCCCGTTCCCGATGAATTGATTGATGAGCGCCCCCTGCTCGCCGATGAAGCCGATGCGCCCGCGATGAATCTCCAGCACGAACTCGCCCCCGTTGCCCACGCGGTAGGCGGCCACCCCGGACATGCGGCTTCGCAAATCTCGCCCGACGGCTGCGGCGGGCGTCCCGTCGAGAATTATTTCGTCCACGGCGGGCGAGCGCGAAGCGACGAACAGATCGATGTCGCTGCCCATGTCCGGGTAGTGTTGAAACGACTTGGCGAAGATGTGCGCGACGCCCCGCTTCTCGCATGCGCGGCTAACCTGACGAATCACCCCGAACATCAATTCGGCGCGACGCCGTTCGTCCGCCGCCGCCTTCTCGAAGCGGGTCGGAGTCAGAAGGCCGAGTTCTCGCAGCCGGGCCGAGAGGCGGACGAGCACAAAGTTGCGCCGCGCCGCGCGCAGCATTTCGTCCCACTCGATCCCGGCGGCGGCGGCGGAAGATTCGCGCGCATCTCCCAGGAGCAGGCGCAGGGCGAGCGCGGCCTGTGACGTTTCGTGCCCGGCGCTCATCGCCCGTCCATCCTTTTCAACACTGCCGACTCGACGGCGAGCAAATTATCTGCGATGTCTTCACCGGCTTCCAGGACGAGTCCGCGCCCGCCGTTCGGGAACACGTTTTTGTAAACCTCACGCCGCCGTTCGAGAGAAGGGATCGTGTGCTCGCCTTTGCGCGCGAATGCCTCGCCGGGGTTGATGTCGAGCAGGATGGGCACGCACGGCGTCGGCGTAAGCCGCGACAGGAATCGGGCGGCGCGCGACCTCCGACCGGCGGACAAGTCAACCAACGTATCGTAGAAATAGCGATCCATGATGAGAACGTGCCGCTTCACCCCCTCGACGTACAGCCGGTAGAAAACAAAGATCAGCAAATCGAGCGGGTAGACGAGCATCCTGAGCGACTGATTCCAGACCAGAGAGCGCGCAAAACTATTAACCGCCCCGCGCCCGAAGCCGCGCTTCAATCCGCCCGCGTCGTCAGCCCGAGTGAACTTCTCCAGCATCACCTTGCCGAAGGCGAAAGCTCCCACGTCACGGTACATGTGCGAGACGGACACTCTCATGTCGCGCCGCTCAAGGCCCGACTTGAGCAACCCGATCAACGTGGACTTCCCCGCTCCGTCCAAACCCGAAATGGTAATCAGCATTTAATCAATTGCGGATTGCGGATTGCGGATTGGAAGAATGGGAGATGGGGCGTTTGCCCTCCGTCACCCTCCTCCGCAGAGTCCGGTCGCGGTTCTTGTCGATCCGCAATCCGCAATCCGCAATCCGCAATCGTGGGTAGTGTGTGCTGGCGAGCGCGTAAGCCATCACGAGCCAGTGCAGTTTGTTGAAGAGCCACAGACCGCTCATGTTAGACACCAGCACGGCAGACACGAGCGCCAGTGGCAGAACTCCGGTCGCACCCCGGCGCGACTTCCAGGCGGCGCGTGTCGCGAGCGCGATGCCCGCGAAGAGCGGCAGCGCGCCCACCACCCCCGATGAGACGAGCGCGTAGAGGATCAAGTTGTGCGGGTTCTTGGTTTCTTCCTCCGGGTGTCCGAGGCGCGTCCCTAATTCGTTTGAACTCCCATTCGGCCCCCAGCCCGTGAGCGGCTTCTCCCAAAACATGCCCCAGGCCGAGGGGTAAATCTGTTCCCGCCGGGCGAGATCGCCTTCCTCGACGGTGCGCTCAAAACGCTGACGCATGATCTCGGACTGCGTCGCCGCCAGCGCGAAAAACACCACGATGAGCAGCACGCCGAGCGCGTTCACGAGTTTCGACCCGGAGCTCCCGCCGCGCAGGATGAAAGTCGTCAGGCCGACGCCGAGTGCGAGCAGCGCGCCGCGCGAGCCGGTCTGGATAAGCACGACCCCGATCAGCACGACCATCGGCCACGACAGAAAGACGGGGCGAAAAAAGCTCTTGCCGCTCCCGTAGGCGAGGCCGACGAGCGCGAGCAGTCCGAGCGTCAAAATGCGCGCGAGGTTATTCGGGTGAAAGCCGAACGCCGTGACGCGCTCGACCCGCGCGCCCACGTCCGTCGCGCGGCTCGCCACACCCGTCACCTGCAACAGTGCCAGCATCACGCACGCGGCGGCCAGCCCCAGCAGCGCCCGCTCCGCCACCCGCCGGTCGAGCATCAGGCAGTAGGCGAGCCAGCCGAGCGTCAACAGTTGCGCGAGCAACAATACGTGCCGCCACAACTCCGCCCGGTACCGGGACGGCTCCAAAACGCCAAGCGTGGCGAACAAATAAAGGTAGATGACGAAACACCAGAAGCCGGCGGGCGGCCAGCGCAGGAAGAGTCCCGGCTGAAGCAGGGTGCTTGCCAACAGCAGCGCGCCGATGATCGTCGGCGGCTCGAAAAACCCCTCGCCCACGGTCTCGAATGGGAGCGAAAAGACGAAGGCGTAGAACAGCCAGCGCACGACGAGCGCCGCAGGCTCGGACGACTCCTGCACGAGCCGCCCCACAGGCGTCTTCGCCCCGCCGGGGACAAACGCTTCTGCGACGCGCTCCGGCTGAAAGTTGGAATTGACCCGCGTACTCATCTTTGAGGCTTTGCACAAAAAGTCGAAAAC
Organism: Pyrinomonadaceae bacterium; assembly: GCA_051006195.1. GTDB lineage: Bacteria > Acidobacteriota > Blastocatellia > Pyrinomonadales > Pyrinomonadaceae > JAIVJZ01. The sequence continues at coordinate 3,837 of JBPCIP010000215.1, read as the reverse complement.
ATGTCGATATGTTGGGTAGGCATGATGAACACTGTCCAGCATCTTGTGGCTGTCCGCGACTTTTTGTGCAAAGCCCATCTTTGACAAAAAAGCGGTGGCAGGCGACGAGTTACAAAATGCCTCTGGCTCGTCGCTCGCCCCTTCCCTTACGGCGTTGTCGCGCGTGCCACGTTGGTGTAGGCGGAGTTGCTGGCAGAGTTGTAGGCGCGGACGCGGTAATAGTAAGTCCGCTTGCCCGATAACCCTGAATCAGTGTGACTGGTCGCATTCGCGCCCAGCTTCGCGATCTGCTTGAAGCTGATGCCATCGGTTGAGCGGTAAACTCTAAAGCCCTCTTCGTTGTTCGCATTGTCCGTCCACGTCACCCTGATCTGAGTGCCGGAGAGCGGTGTCGCGACGAGGTTGGTCGGCGCGACGGGGCTGGTGTTAGTCGCCGCGAAAGTCGTCGCGGCGGCGACGTTCGAGTTCGCGGAATTGCCCGCAACGTTGTAAGCCAACACACGGTAGTAATAGGTCGTCGAAGCGGCGCGACCGCCGTCAGAGTACGCTTTCGCATTTGCGCCGAGCGTGGCAATGCGCGAGAAAGTCGTGCCGTCAATCGAACGGTAGAGTTTGAACCCGTCTTCGTTGGTGGAATTGTCCGCCCATGCGAGATTGATCTGCGCTCCCGAAACGGCGGTCGCCGTCAAATTGCCCGGCGCGGGTGGCTTCGTCTGCGACGTGCCGCCGGTCGTGGCAGCCGCGGCGTCGTTCGTGTACGCGGAGTCGCCGCTACCGTTGAAGGCGCGGACGCGGTAGCGATAAGTTGCGCCCGCTGCGAGTCCCGTATCGCCGTAGGAAATGACTCCCGCCTCCGTCTCAGCGAGGCTCTGGAAGTTCGTGCAATTCGCGCCCGCGCAGCGCTCAACCTCGAAGCCTTCTTCGTTCGTCGAGTTGTCAACCCAGCCCAGATTGATGCGGCTGTCGGAGGCGGCTGTCGCCGTCAGGTTGGTAGGCGCGGCGGGCGCATTGTCCGTCGTCGTCGCGCTCGCGCGGTCGGAGTAGGTGGAATCCGTCTCACCCTTGAAGGCGGCCACGCGGTAGTAGTACGCGGTCGCGGGCTGAAGATTAATATCCGAATAGGCGTTGACGTTTGGGCCGACGGTCGCGACGCGCGCGAAGTTCACGCTATCAATCGAGCGCTCGACCTTGAAGCCGTCTTCACCTTCGGAGTTGTCCGTCCAATTCAAGTTGATTTGATTCGGCGAGAAAGCCGAGGCCGCGAGGTCGGTCGGCGCGGCGGGAGCCGCCGCTTCGCGGTTTATCGAGTAGCTGTCGATGAGCACGCCGCGCCGGGTGATGAACTCGAAGGTGAGGCTGCTGCTGCCGGCGCTGACGCGCATCGCGCCGTAGTCGCTCCCGAAGCGCACGATGCTTCCCTCAATGGCCGTCACGAACGAGCCGAGGCTCTCGCCGCCCAGCCCGTTTGTGAAGTATGGGAAGCCGTCTTTCAGCACGCGCTCGTAGATATGGGCGTGCCCGGACAGAACCGCATGCGCGCCCCACTCGCGGAAAGGCCATTGCATGTCAGGCCAGGAGGTGCGCGAGTTGTAGGGCGGGTGATGAAAATAGACGATCTTCCACGCTGCGGTCGAGGCAGCGAGGCGGGTCTTCAACCACTGCGCCTGCGCCGACGTGCTTGTAGTGCCATCCGGCTCGCGGCTGTCGCTGTTGACGACGAACAGATGCACCGGCCCACGCACGAAGTCGTAGTAACGTTCGTTGTTCGGCAAAGTGAAATAGTCGAGGTAAGGTTGGAGCGGCGACCCCGTCCGGTTCTCGTAGTCGCGGTTGCCGACGCTCGGCCAGAAGCGATTCTGGGTTGCGCCCGCGCCGTAACTGCCGGCGTAAGGGTAGATGTATTCGTGGTAGTACCTGCCGATGTTCGCGTCAATCGTCGCGGTTTCGCCGTCCGGGTAGTTGTTGTCGCCAACCGTGATGATGAAGTCCGGGGTCCAACTCTTGATGAGGTTAGCCACTTCGAGTTCGTTCGAGTCGCCGGAACCGAAGTCGCCGACCACGGCGAACATGACTGTGCCGGGTTCCTGCGCCGCCCCGCCCACCTTCACCGGCGATGGAAGCGCGACGAGCAGCACGGCAATGATGACCGCCGCAGACACCAGCGCGAAGCTGTAGCTGCGGCGACCGAGCATCTTCAATCTGCCGGATGTTACATCAACATTCATCATGGCCTCTTCTCCCTCTCAGAGCCTGCGGCGCGCGGCGGGCAGCGTGCGGAGCATGGTCAGCCGCTTGACGAGCGAGCTACGCGCGCTCAATGACATCCCGGCGAAGAGCGCGACGCCGAGTGCGACGCCGCAGGTTGCGACCACGCACGCCGACCAGACGAGCCAGTTTTCGGCCAGCGCCGATTGACTGAGCCAGGCGGAGGCGGCGAACATCAGCGCCATGGTCGCGGCGGGCCGCGCCGCCGCCGCCAGTCGCGGCACGCGCGGCAGCCCGAGTTGAGCATTGACGACGAACGGGTAGGAGAGCGTCAGCACCGAGCGCCCCGCAAGCATTCCCAGACATAAGCCGATGATGCCCCAGCGCGCCGTCAACCATGCGGCGAGGCCGACGGTGAGGGCGGCGGACGCCGCTCCCATCAGAACCTTCGCGCGCAGTTGGAGCATGAGGTCTATCACGTAGGCTTCATTGCGGATGAAGATCAGTTGCACGGACATCAACACGAGCAGCAAATTCGGCCAGAAGCCCGCGTAGTGCTCCGCCCCGACCCAGAGGAAAACGAACGAACGATTCCACGCGATGATCGTCGAGCCGACGGTCGCCAGCAGTAGCCAACTGAGCGTCATCATCTCGGCGCGCAACGCCGCCGCCTTCTCAAACTGCTTCAGTCCGACCACGCCGCCCAGCCCCGGCGTCGCCGCGCCGATGGCCGCCGTCACGAGGCTGAGGAGCGTCACCCCGGCGAAGTTCGTCAGCGTGTAGGACGCGACCGCCGAGGCGGACGCGACGACGCCGAGAATAACCACGTCGCTCGCCAGGATGAAACGGTGGACGAAAGTCCACGCGAAATACCATACGCTCAGTTTGAGGAACGAGCGGGCTTCCGCAAAACTCGGTCGGGCAAAGCCGAACCACGGGATGCACCTTTTAACCACCAGCAAGAACAGCGCGCCGGTTAAGGCAACGAGCAACACCTGCGCCCCCGCCAGCCCCGTCAACCCTCCGCCCGCGTAGAGCGCGCCGACGCTCAGTGCGCCGCCAACGACGCTCAAGCCCGCCTGTAGCCCCATGCGCTTGTAGCCGAGGTTCATCCCCCGCAGGACGGCTTCGGGCAATAACACGAGTTGCGTGAGCAGGAAACTCAACACGAGCAACCCGCTCGCCACGCGCACGTTTGAATGTAGTTCGGCGGGCACGTTCGCCAGGTGCGGGGCAGCCCACACCAGCCCCCCGCCCATCAACAGCAGCACCGGCAAAAAGAGCAACCAGACGCCCACGGCGCTCCCGACGTGCTTGCGCTTCGTCACATCGTCGTCCACCTCGCGGCGGTTGGCGATGACCCACTTGAGCGCCTGCGTCGGGCGACCATCAGCGGCCTGCATGTAAGTGACGAGTTTGGTTAGTATCTGCCAGACGCCGAAAAGTGAGCCGCCCAGACCGGAGACCAGCAGGGGCGTCACCACGACCATCACCCCACCCTTAACCGCAGTATCAAGCAGAGACGCAAAAGCGTTGAGGTAAGCCTTGTGCGTCAACTTTCCCGCGGCCTGACTCTCGCGGGGAGATTCTTTGACCTCATCCGCCGTCGTGATGTTTAACTCGACTGTCGCC
>JBPCIP010000214.1:0-2173 GCA_051006195.1 Pyrinomonadaceae bacterium | reverse complement strand
AAAACCAACCCCCCGCCTTCCGACATACTCCCCACCCCCCTCCTTCCCCTCCGGACCTTTTTTCCTCGGCCGCCGCAATTTTGTCCGGGGCTGTCCCGGCAAGTGATGACAGGCGGACGCCGGGTGGCTGGAACTGGCGATAATTGGTGCATTTTGGCCGGAGAGCGCGGTTGACACATGCTGTTCTCCAACATATAGTGTGCCTCTCCCGCGCTTGGTCTAGCGGCTGTGCTTTTAGAGAAAAACGCCCTTGTCCGCGAGCGTCTTCCAGATTGAAAGTTGCACCCATGTTCAGACTACAAAGATTAGAGATCACCGGCTTCAAGTCATTCGCCGATTACACCGACCTCGTCTTCACGGGCGAGGGTATTACGGGCGTTGTCGGTCCGAACGGGTGCGGCAAGTCGAACGTTGCCGATGCCATCGCATGGGTGTTGGGCGAGCAGCGCGTCAAGCATTTGCGCGGCGGTGAGATGAAGGATGTCATCTTTCAAGGTTCGCGCAATCGCCACCCGAGCGGCATGGCCGAAGTCGTCCTCCATCTCGTGCGCGACGAATCGACCGATGAAGAGTCGGACATCGACGACATCGATTCCACGCTCGAAGGCATCGACGAGCGTAGCGACATCGTTGCGGAGAAATTTCTACCGGAAGCGACTGCGGTGGCAGAAAATGCTTCCTCCCTCGCCGTCGATGCGTCTTCTGCCGCGTTCGCGGCGAGTCCGGATTTAGTAAACGTCTCAAGTAAGGTTGATGAAACATCTGCGATTGGAAATGAAACTGCCGCCCCGGAGGTCGCTGCCGGTGCGGACGTGACGGCAAGCCCTGATGCGTTGACGGCGAAAGTTCAGCAGCATCACAAACGGCACTGGCGACCGCGTCGGCTCGCGCTCGGATTCGCGCCCGGCGAAACCGTGACGGTGACGCGACGCCTCTATCGCGACAACGAAAGCGAATATCTCCTGAACGGGCGCACCTGTCGCCTGCGCGATATTCAAGACCTCTTCTCCGGCACGGGGCTGGCGGGCGCGCACTACGCCATTATCGAGCAGGGACGCATCGGGCAGATTCTTTCGGCCAAGCCGATGGACCGTCGCTCGCTCATCGAAGAGGCGGCGGGGATCACGAAGTTTCGCGTGCGCCAACGCGCCGCCGAAGCGCGTCTGGAAGGAGCGCGCGGCAATCTGCGCCGCGTCTCGGACATCGTTTCGGAGATCGAGCGGCAGGTCGGGAGTCTGCGCCGTCAGGCGGCAAAGGCGCGTCGCTATCGTCAACTGCGCGAGGAACTGCGCGAACTTTTGCGCCGCGTCTATGCGGCTGATGAGCGGGCGCTGACCATTGCGCTCGAAGAACTGCGCGGGCATCTGGCGACTTCCGCCGAAGAAGTGACCGCGCTGACCGCCGGGTTGGGCGAACACGAAGAGGAGGCACGCCGCGCGACGGCGCAGGCGCGCGAATGTGAAGAGGAACTGGCGGCGGCGCGCGCTTCGGTGGCGGATGCGGTCTTGCAGCGCGACCGGCGCGAGCGCGAACGCGCCTATCAACAAGAGCAGGCTGCTGCCTTAGAGCGGCGCATCTCCGACATCACGCAGCAGCAAGAGATGGTGCGCGAGCGATTGGCAACGGTCGGCGCGGAGCGCGAGACGTTACGCGCAGGCGATGCACAGTTGCGCGTCGAAGCCGAAGCGAGCGCGCTGGCCTTGCAGGAGGCCGAAGCGGTTTACGCGCGCCGCATCGCCTATGTAGACGAAGCCGAGACGCGGATCGAAACTGCGCGGGCGGAGTTACTGACGCACACGGCGGTGGCGGAACGTCTGTTTGAAATCGGGCGGCAGTTGGAGTCGACGCTCGAACGCCTTGCGGTGCAGGCTGAAGGGCTGGAGCGCGAAGGCGAGCGCGCCCGCGCGGCACACGCGGAGTACACCATCGGGTCCGAGTCGCTTCAGGCGGAGATTAGAGAGGCGCGTGCGCGTCTCAACTTGTTGAATGTGGAGCGGGGAGCGGCGTCCGAGGGAGTCGCCGCCGCGCGCACGCTCGTGGCCGCGACGTTGACGGAGTACGCGCGCATGCGTGAGGAAGCCGCGCGCGTGCGCAACCGGCTCGACACGCTGGCCGAACTCGACGAAAAACGATCTCTCTATTCGCAAGCCGTCCAACGCATCTTTTCGGCGGA
>JBPCIP010000213.1:0-5455 GCA_051006195.1 Pyrinomonadaceae bacterium | reverse complement strand
CGGCGGAACCGTCGCGGCGCACGCCCTGCGCGTTCAGGATGAAGTTCGTGAAGTGGCGAGCGAAGTTGTCGCGCCCGCGCACGTCATAAGGGTAGCCCGTGCAAAGCAGCGCCTCGTTGAGATCATTCGTCTCGGAGATGCGGATGCGCCGCCCATTGAGTGTCGCGCCCCCGCCGCGTTCGGCGGCAAATAATTCGTCGCGCGTCGGGTCGTAGATCACGCCGATGACGAGTTCGCCTTTCGCTTCGAGCGCTATGGAGACGCAGAAACAAGGATAGCCGTGCGCGTAGTTCGTCGTCCCGTCGAGCGGATCAATGATCCACTTGTAGTCGCTACTGCGCCCCGCGCCCTCTTGCGCTGAAGACGTGCCGGACTCTTCGGCGAGAATATCGTGGCGCGGGTAATAATTGCGGATGCGCTCAACGATCAGACGCTCGGCGGCGAGGTCTGACTCGGTGACGAGATCAATATCGCCCTTGTGCTGCACTTTGAGCGACGCGCTCCCGAACCGCTCGGCCAACACGCGCCCCGCCTCGCGCGCCGTCTCAATCGCAAAATCTAACAAGTCGAACTCCTCCGGTTAAGCGCCGGGCGACAACTCCCCGCGCGCGGCTAATCTCAATCTTCGTACACGAAGAACTCCGTTTTTTCACCATCTAAAAATTTCTCGATGAGCGGCAACACTTCACTTTCCCAATCCAGTCCCGCAGCAATCTTCGGCAGCGCGACGCTCTCGACCTTGTGCTTGATGCAATACCGCGCCAGTTTGCGCAAACCCCGGTTCAGGAACGACGCGGAGACATTTTCCGCGTCCGACAGCGCGGCGATAAAAATAACGCCGGGGCGATTTTTCCCCGGCGCGACGACGAAGAGATCGCCCCCCTGAAACTTATTCCCGCGCGTGAACTGCCGCAGGTGCTTCTGCACTTCCGGCCACTTGGAAGAAAGTTTCTGCGCGGCGCCCGCGCCCCCGCCCTCCGGCGCACCTGTCGCCACGCCGAGCGCGATGAACTCTATGTTCGCGCGGAGAATATCGCCTGTGATGAATTTGATCATTCTGTTCTAAACATACAAGGTAAAGAGAGGCATGCGACTTACTCATGCCCATCGAGCACTTCCATAGCTGCAAAGACTACATCTATTCTTCTATCACCTTCCCACATAAACGTGATGTGGTGATACTTCCTCGGCAAGTTGCGATACTTAGAAAGAAATAGATTATCCTCTTGAAGGCGGATATCTGATGCTTCGCTGAAACCCCAGCCTAAGGATTCGAGGGGTTCAAGGTCAGAGGGAAGCCAGTTCTGAACATGCAACTCTTGAACAAGATGAAATCGAATAGTCTTTATAATCTCTTGTTCCAGATTGGCTCGTATAAGTCCCTCCTTCACATAAGACTTTTGATCAAACCCCCAGCCGTCAGTATCTGACCAGATATACTTCAAAAGTACATCGACCGTCGCCCCCTGATTTTTCCACTCTACGTCCTCAATAATGCATTCCGCGAACACGTAATGCTGATAAAGCAGTTTGCGAATCGCGGCTTTTGTATCAGCAAGCATCGCTCATCATCCTTTACGCCTGAAATTCATTGTGCCACACGCAGTTTGCGCGCAGCGAGTTTGAGAATTTCCTGCACCTGCGCATCCCAATAGGGCCAGTTGCGGTTGCCGGGCAGTTGGCGGTACTCGTGCGGGATTTTGCGTGTGAGCATGGATTCAGAGACTTGCCGGGCGGCGAGCGATTACGGATATGCCTGCAAATCCAGACCTGTTATGAAACGGTAGTCTCGCTGATTCCTGGAGATGAATGGAGCGTGATGGACGAGCGCCGTTGCCGCGAGCAAGGCGTCGGCAATCAGCAGGCCGTGACTCAAGCGATATTGTTTCAACAGGTCAACGGCCACGTCTGAAATCGCCTCGGTGATGCTGAGGATGTGGAAACGCCGGAGAAACTTCTCAACTTCAGACAACTCCGCTTTGTTACGGCAGCCGATGATGAGTTCCATCTGCGTCACAACGCTCGCCGCTAAAGCTGAGTTTCGTTCTATGTCTTGCAAACAAGCGACCGCTTCGCCGATGCCCCGACCGGCATCAATGAGAATATCCGTGTCAACAATGGTGAAGCCCGCCACTTACTTGACCCACTCACGCGCACGAGTCCGGCGAACCCATGCGCTGCTGTCCCCTATCTCTTCACGGTCGCGCCATATTCCGATGAAGCCGTCTTCGGCGAGATCAGGGGCGCTTGATCCTTCAACCCGGTCAGAGCGGCCATAACGCTGTTGCAGGAAGGCGATGAAGTCCACTACCTGACGCTGACCTTCCAGCGGTAAAGCGGCGAACTCACGCCATATCTCTTCGTGTGTCATAAGCCCTCCGAAGTCATTGTCCTACACCCATGTAAGATGTCAACTCCCCCGCCCGGCATTCGCCCGTCACCTATTGCGGCGCACGCAAGCGGCGCGCGGCGAGTTTGAGGATTTCCTGCACCTGCGCGTCCCAGTAGGGCCACATGTGCGCGCCGGGCAGTTGGCGATACTCGTGCGGGATTTTATGTTTGATCAACAGTTCGGAGAGCGCGCGGTTCGAGTTGATGAGGAAATCACTCGTGCCGCAGTCGAGGTAGAAGAAGGGGAGCGCCGGGATGCGTTCCGGCAGCACGGCGGCGAAGAGTTTGAAGAGGTCGTTCGCCGCGCGGGCGGGGCTGCCCATTGCGCCGTAGGTGCGCGCGATGGAGGGTTTCACGAAGGCGTGCAGTTCCGGGTCGTTGTGGTCCCACGAGGCCGCGCCGAATGCGCCGCTCATCGAGGCCGCGAGGATGAAGCGTTCCGGGTGCTTCAAACCGAACTTCAGCGCGCCGTAGCCGCCCATCGACAACCCGGCGATGGCTCGCGCGTCGCGCATTGAGAGGGCGCGGTAACGCCGCTCCACATCGGGGATCAACTCCGCGAGAATGTAAGTCTCGTATTTATCCGCCGGGACCATCGCGCTGTCCGTGTACCAATTGTCTTTGCCTTCGGGCGTGACGATGATCAAGCGATGCTGGGCGGCGTGTGCGGCGAGGTGCGCCCGCGTTGACACCCAATCGCCGGCATTGCCGCCCAGACCGTGCAGCAAATACAGGACGGGATACTTGATCGCGCGCGACTGCGGCGCGGCGTAATCGGGCGGCAGCACAACGTGGTAAGGCAGCGGCTGGCCGACGAGTTTGCTCTCGAACCGAACGGCCTCGACGCGCGCGGCGGCGGCGGGCGCGACGGTTTGCGCCTGAGCCGACACGGCGAGCAGCAGCGCGAAGAAGAGAACGACGAAGCGTGTGCGTTGCAAGGTAAATTCATTCATCGTATTCATTGCTTCCCAAATGCTAAGAGTGCCGCGCAGGTATCGCGGCTTCACCAGCGTACTGTCCTTTAATGCCCCGCCACGATATGTTGCTCGAATAGTCCGATCAACTTATTCAACCGCGCATCCGTCTGCGCCTGCGCCGTTGTCAGGGCATCCACGTTGCGAGACATGATCCCGATGAACTCGCTTTGTGTCTCCGCATAGGTTTGGAGCTGCCGGTTAGTTTCCGCGATCTGCTGAGTCAACTGATCGAGCCGCACCTGATGATCGGCCTGACCTTGTAAGAGAAATTCAATCGCGCGTTCCATCTCTTCGCCTGTCATAATTCTTCACCTCTCTTTGAGTCGAATGCTTGCACGATTCTCATGCTGCAAATTTGATCATGCGTCGAGCATCGGCACGTTGATGCCTTTGGTGCGCGCGGTCGCTTCCGCTTCCTCATAGCCCGCATCGACGTGGCGCGCGACGCCGAGGCCGGGGTCGTTCGTGAGCACGCGGTTCAAACGGCGTGAGGCTTCCGGCGTGCCGTCGGCGACGGAGACTTGCCCGGCGTGCAGGGAATAGCCGATGCCGACCCCGCCGCCGTGATGAAAGGAGACCCAACTCGCGCCGCTCGCCGTATTCAAAAGCGCATTCAGAATCGGCCAGTCGGCGACGGCATCCGAACCGTCTTTCATCGCTTCCGTCTCGCGGTAAGGCGAAGCGACCGAGCCGGTGTCGAGATGATCACGACCGATGGCGACGGGCGCGCTCAAGTCGCCGCGCCGGACGAGTTCGTTGATACGTTCGCCCATCTCGGCGCGTTCGCCGTAGCCGAGCCAGCAGATGCGCGCGGGCAGTCCTTGAAACTGCACGCGCTCGCGTGCCAGACGAAGCCAGCGATTGAGCGTCGCATCTTCGGGAAAAAGTTCGAGGGCGAGGTCGTCGGTGCGGCGAATGTCTTCCCGGTCGCCGGAGAGCGCGACCCAGCGAAACGGCCCTTTGCCTTCGCAAAAGAGCGGGCGAATGTATTCGGGCACGAAGCCGGGAATCTCGAAGGCGTCCGCGCAGCCGGCGTCGTGTGCGAACTTGCGGATGTTGTTGCCGTAGTCGAATGCGATTGCGCCCGCGCGCTTCAAGGCGAGCATCGCTTCGACGTGCAAGGCCATCGAAGCGGTCGAGCGCGCGACGTAACCGGACGGATCGCTTCGGCGCAACGCTTCGGCCTCTTCCGTAGTTATCCTTGCCGGGACATAACCGTGCAAAGGATCGTGCGCGCTGGTTTGGTCCGTGACGGCATCGACGCCGACGCCGCGTCGCACGATCTCCGGCAACACCTCAGCGCAGTTGCCGACCAGGCCGACGGAGACGGCCTGCCCCTGCTTCCGCGCGTCTTCGCAGATTCGCAGGGCGTCGTCGAGCGAGAGCGCGAGGCGGTCGCAGTAGCCGGTCTGCACGCGACGTTCGATGCGTGCGCGGTCAACGTCTACGCCGAGGAACACTGCGCCGTTCATCGTCGCGGCGAGCGGCTGCGCGCCGCCCATCCCGCCCATCCCGCCGGAGACGACGAGCCGCCCGCTGAGCGTTTCATTGAAATGCCTGTCGGCCATCGCCGCGAACGTCTCGAACGTCCCCTGCACGATGCCCTGCGTGCCGATATAAATCCAACTCCCGGCGGTCATCTGCCCGTACATCATCAGGCCGCGCCGTTCGAGTTCGTTGAAGTGTTCCCAATTGGCCCACGCGCCGACGAGGTTCGAGTTGGCGATGAGGACGCGCGGCGCGTATTCGTGCGTGCGAAAGACGGCGACGGGTTTGCCGGATTGCACGAGCAGCGTCTCGTCGTTCTCTAATTGGCGCAACTCGCGCACGATGGCGTCGAAGGCCGCCCAGTTGCGCGCCGCCCGTCCCGTCCCGCCGTAGACGACCAAATCATCGGGACGCTCCGCGACTTCCGGGTCGAGATTGTTCATCAGGCAACGCAACGCCGCCTCCTGATGCCAGCCCTTGCAATTCAACTGCGCGCCGCGCGGCGCGCTGACCTGTCTTGCACCAGTCGCCATGAAAATCCGGCGCGCTCACGAGCGAGGCTGTTCGTCGAACTCTTATTGCTCAGAAGGCAACCAACG
>JBPCIP010000212.1:0-17482 GCA_051006195.1 Pyrinomonadaceae bacterium | reverse complement strand
CATGTCTGAGGCACGCCGCCAGCGTTGATTCTGAGCCAGGATCAAACTCTCGTTAAGAATTTGTATCTCTGGAACATTATCTTATACTGGTTAAAAGTATCCGATAATGACTCTTCTCGAGTTTTATTTGCGTCGAGCCTAAGCTCGGCGCCCCAACTCTCAAAGGTTATTAACATGGACACGCTCTATCTAGTTTTCAAAGATCGGTTCTTGATTCTTTCAACTTGCCCATGGACAAATTATTTACGTCCCAAGCAAACCGCAACCTTAACTGATTGCTTTTAACTTGTCAAGCGAGCCGGACTGAAACTCTTAATGAAATCTTTCAGCGTTGCCTGACTCCACAACTTTTTGCGTCGCTCAAGCACCTCTTCTTATCCTCTTACTTCTTTTAACTGAAGAGAGGCAGATGTGGTCAAAGCATCAGGTTGTTGCTTGGAATGTCAATGCCGTGTTTCAGGCGAATGGGCATTATAGACAGATTTTGTTATTTGTCAACACTCCCGCATGAATATTTACAAAGCACTTCGATTTACTGATTCAGGATTTTGGCAACGTAAAGCAAGTTTCACCCAACAGCTACTTTTTCCTGGCATTCTTGGGCAATGTACCTTGAACGTCAACTCTCAAATTACCTCTGTCATCTCTATATGTTTTATAACGAATATCAATGACTTGACCGTCATCCTCCGCTCTTACGGTAAAGTACTTATCTTTATTGTTGTTCTCAAGACGCAAGGGCAGACGGCCTTGCAAATCAGGACTACGATAGGCTGTATAGTGCTCCTGTCTGCTCTTGTCATAGCCTAAGACAAAGATACGATCAAAATCCGGTTCGTTAATATTGCTTGGCTCATCGGAACTGCTCTTTTCTAAAATCACCCAACTCCCTGGCTGAGATTCTTTCGCCGCATCCTTGTCCTTGGGTGCGCCCTGGCCTGCTTCACCTGTATCATCTAGCCTTTGCCAAGCCACGAACTCTCGTCCGGTTCGGTAAAATATAATGTCGCTTGGCACAGTTAATTCAACTTGCTTTCCATAGACCCAACCGGATGGTGCGGGCGAAATTGCTCGCGGCAGGCGCACTTTGTACCAGAGTTCATTTACTTCTTCCGGCCCCTTTGCGTCATCGCTGCCGATCTTCTCTTTACTGCTCTGCGACGCCGCACCGGCTTTGGGTGCATCATCACTTTCTGTTGTTCCAGATGTCTTTGGTTTCGGTACACGCTTCCATCCGATGATCTCAAAATGCGCTCCGCTCTCCAATTTCAGCAAAATGTTGTCTGTACTGCCTCGGTCAGATGAGGAACGTAAATTTGTGCTCGCTCGAAGCTGGCCGGTGGCCTGTGCCGGAATGTCTTTGTCTTCTTCAGCAACTTGTCGTGAACGGTCAAGCAACTCCTGCGGCATAACATTTCGGGATTCGATCCAGCCTTCGGTACTTTCCGCATCGCGCGCGCGCACACGTAGCCAACGTTCGCCATTCTCGGCTATCGTCGAATCTAAAATATCCACTATGTCCCCACGCACAACCTCTGATAAATCTGCGGCGACAACTGCCGTTGAACTACGCACTTGAGCACGACGCGCGATGACGACCCCAATATCTTCTTTATTCGCGAGCGTCGTGCATCCAGTTGCGCTTAGTATCATGACGAGCGCTAAGAATAGCTGGTATTGAGATGGCCGGAAATAACTGTGCCTGCGATTTTTGATGATGACAACAATATTCATGTGGCAGATGCTAAGAATTGTGCTGGCGACCCTTTAAAGTGATTATTTAGAGTAGCAATTCTATCGGGCAAATGTAATTACAGTTGGAATCTTTATTTCGCCCCAAATCTTCTTAATTGTAGCCCATTTGTCTTAATAAATCGCGTTGGGCGCGGCTTAGTGAATCAGCAGCGACGATCTGCGTCTTCGTAACGCGTTGCCCAACCTTTAATCCGTACCTCTCTAAGAGAGGCCTCAACTCAATTCGGTTGACGCTCTCCACAAAATGTTTCGAGAAATCTCTATCGCCGGCAACATGGTCGAGCGCGGCGGTCACGGCGGCATTCCCCTCTTTTACAGACGCACCCGTCTTATGCTGGCGAAACAGGGTGCGGTAGACATCATCAAGGCTGCGCTGTCCGTGGCTTCGCTCTCTCACCTTGAGATCATAGAGGGCGGCCACCAGCATTCCCTTGTTATAAATTAACGCACCGCTCCCGCTCCAACGACGCATGGAAAAATCGATGAGAGACAAATTATCCCGCTCACGTAGTGAAAGATAATTATCGTAAGCGCGGCTCAAGGAATCGAGATACTCCAGAAAAGTTAAATGGCCGAGGCGGACGCTGATCCGCATTGATTGGTAGACGGTGAAACCTTCGTAGAACCAATCGTACTCACCGCTCAGAGCCAATCCGTTCGGCGACCACAGATGCAGGAGTTCATGCGCGAGGGGAACGCTTAGGCGCGCTAATCCGGCAGCTTTCGTGGCGGAATGCCCAGAAAGAAAGACGACTGTGCCGCCGCGCGTCTCAGCGCTCCAACGCCCTCCATCTAATAGTTTCGGCAGAGGCGCGAGCAAGACAAGTGCGCTTTTTCGGGGGATGCCGCCAATAACTCTCATGTGTTCTTTGAGAATATCCTCGCACATGCCCACCACATCTTGATCCGCAAAAGCCCATCCTCCCGTCGTGGCGAACTTGAACTTCATCCCGCGAATATTGTGTGGCGTTACGCGGAGATCGGGCGCGATGAAGAAGATGGCCGACTCCGCATTCTCGCTCTCATATTGTCCGTCGGCATTTCGAGATTCAAGCGTCGCGGCTTTCCATCTGTCAGGAAGAATCAAGTTCAACCTGACGCGCGCGAGCGGGAGCGGTAGAAGGTCGCCGAGCATCAACATGCCGCCCTCCTCGGTCAGCCAAGAAACATGTGCGGCTTCGTTTGCATCAAGCGGGAAATCGAGTTTGACTTCATAGCGCACCTTTGTTGCTTCACGCGCTGCTTCGTATTCACCCGGCGCAAGTTTGCGCACGTCTATTTCGCCGCCCTGAGCATCAGAAAAAGACAAATTCTCGATGCGTTCGCCAAGTCCCATGATGCCTGCGTAAGTACGGCGGAACGACCAGGCCTTCGAGCCATCCGCACGCTCACATTCTACCCTCAGGCGCGCAGGGGTGCGTGAAACGACACTGAGCCGTGCGCTGATAGTTTGGGCGGGCGTCGTCAGACTTGCGAAGAGCATTAGAAGTAAGATGCCACCGATAAGCCGCATACCAAACAGTCTCTCTGCCTGGTATGCGGAGCCAATGGATGCCACAAATTTATGAAGGATGATCAAGGTTTTGTGAAGCATAGGTTGCTAAAAGTGTTCACGCAAAAATCTCTTTGCGGGGTGTGGAAGGGGTACTTTGACACCAGCGTGCGCGGGCGTTTATAGTCACGATTAAAGTTTCAGGTGTTCTGAACCGTAACATAATGCTCGAAGCAGTATCCAACCGCGCTGAAACAGATTCACGCCGCCGCCGAAAACACTTGGGGCGCGTCATGAACAGCGTGTTGCTCCTGCTGATCTTTTACGGAGCGACATGCGGGTTGATTCATACCCATAGTGGTGTGCGTCTGACCAGTTCGACATTTGGGACTGCCCTTGGCGAGGCTCGTGAAACCGATTCAACACTGCAACTCCTACGGTCCGGTAAAGATTGCCTGCTCTGCCAGTTTCACCAGCAACTCTCACATGGCCTGCTCCACGCTCCGGCCTTCGCGTCGCGTCTCCCTGCCGTTCTCGTCTCGCCCCTTGCAACAACCTTAGACAACTATCACGCTCCGCACAAATCAGCACGCGGGCGCGCTCCGCCTCTGCCCTCTCTTCTTTAACCTTCATCTTTTCTACTTCATCAGCTTCGCTATTCCCGTGAGGCGCTTGAAGCACTAAAGAACTTAAGGACGCCCAAGCTTGTCTCTGCCGTTCCGGTTGCACAAACCGCGAGCGAAGTAGTAACCCGCTGAGTGTCCGGCGGTTTATTCCGTCCATTATTTGAAGAGAGGATTATATGATTCGGCAAAGCATTTCTAAATTCATATGGGGCGTGGCGTTAAGCTGTGCCCTCTGCACACAGGTCTTGGCGCAATCCCATATCGGCACCATTCAAGGCGCGGTGCGCGATCCGAGCGGCGCGCTCGTACCGAATGCAACGGTGCGCATCGTCGATCCCACCAGCGGCTATCAACAGACGGCGCAGACTAATGAACAGGGCGAGTATCGATTCTTCAATATTCCCTTTCACATCTACACGGTGCGCGCCCAAGCTCCGGGCTTCCAGGCCACCGAAAAATTCATCGACCTTGAGACGGCGATCCCGCTCAGCATAGACTTCGCCCTCCCGGTCGCGGCGACGAACGAAACAGTTACCATCACGGAGAACTCTTCGCTCATCGAAGCCGACAAAACCTCTTCCGACACGAGCATCACGCAGACGCTGCTCGAACGTCCCTTAGGGGCAGTCCCCTCGCGCGGCATCGAGGCCATCGTGGCGAGCGCGCCCGGTTTCGCGCCCGACGATAACGGTCGCCTGCACCCGCGCGGCTCCGAGTCGCAGGTGCAATATGTGATCGACGGCGTGCCGATTACGGACAACCTCTCGGCGATCTTTGCGACGAGCCTCGATGCGCGAACGCTGCGCACCGTCGAAGTTTTAACGGGCGGCATCCCCGCCGAGTTCGGCGACAAATTAGGCGGCGTCGTCAACGTCAACACCCGCTCAGGTCGTGAGACGCCGACGCAAGGCGGCATCACGCTCTCCGGCGGCAGTTTCTCGACCGGCGAAATCGGCGCAGACTTCTCCACGCGCACCGATAAGTTCGGCTTGCTGACGAATCTTTCGGCGTCCACCTCCCAACGTTTTCTCGATCCGCCGACCATCGAAAATTTTCACAACTTCGGGCGCACCGGCAAAGGTTTTCTGCGACTCGATTATCAACTCTCGCCGAACGACACGCTGCGCGGCACGTTCCTCGCCGGCGGCACTAACTTTCAAGTAGCTAATCGTTTCGAGCAGGAACTTGCCCGTCAGGATCAAAAGCAACGGCTTCGCGATCACTCCGAGTTCATCACTTACGAACGCATTTTCTCGCCCACGGCTTTCGGCCAGTTCTCATTTTTCAATCGCTACGGCACGGCGCGTCTGACGAGCAACCCGTCTTCGACTCCGGTCGTCGCCTTTCAGGATCGCTCCCTGCAAAATACGGGCGGCCTGGCGTCCCTGTCGCTCACGCGCGGCAGTCATAATTTAAAATTCGGCGGACAGTTCACCATCACGCCCGTCCGCGAGGAGTTCAGTTTCTACCCGACTGCGCCCTTCGAGGATTTTGAGGATGAAGATGGTGAGACGGCGCCGAATCCGCTCAACTCTTTCAACGCTTCCAACCCTTTTCTCTTCGACGGCAACAGAACGGGGCGAACCTTGAGCGCCTACGTGCAGGATCGCTTCTCGCCGTTTCGCAATTTCACGATTGACGCGGGGCTGCGTTACGACAACTATAAACTCGTTATTCAAGAGGACGCTTTCAGCCCGCGGATCGGCGTGGCCTACTATATCCCGCGCACGCAGACGACCCTGCGCGCCTCTTACAATCGTATTTTCCAGACGCCGCCAGCCGAGAATTTACTGCTCGCCAGTTCTGCCGAAGCCGCCGCGCTTTCGCCTCTCGCGGTCATTCAAGGTCAGTCGGGCACGCTCCCTATTCTGCCCGACAAGCAGCACGTTTATGAGGTCGGCGCGCAACAAGCCCTCTCACGCTTCCTGCGTCTCAACTTGAGCGTTTATCAGAAACGTATCACGAACTTCGGCGACAAGGATCAATTTTTCGACACGGGTATCATCTTCCCGATCTCGATCTCTTCCGGTCGCGTCACGGGCGAGGAATTGCGTCTTGAGACTTCCGAGTTGCGTGGCTTTCGCGCTTTTGCTTCTTACGCGAACTCACGCGCTTACGGTGTCACGCCCATCAACGGCGGGCTGTTTCTCGGCGAAGCGGTTGAAAGCCTCAATACGCTCGGCCTGCGGTTCGCCAACGACCACGATCAGCGCAACTCCGCACAGTTTCAACTCAGCTATGATCATCGACGCTCCGGCATCTACGCGAACTTCGGTGGTCGCTACGATTCCGGCTACCCGACTGACGTTGAACCCGGCACGACGCTCTCTGAGTTCGTCGCCGCCGGGTTCGATTCACGCCTCTTCAACGAGATCGACTTTGAACATGGCCGCGTGAAACCACGCACCGTCCTCAATTTCTCCGTCGGCGCGGACTTATTGCGCGAACAGCGCGCGTCGCTCAACTTGCAATTCGACGTGCAGAATTTGACGAACACGCTCTTTCTCTACAACTTCGAGTCCGTCTTCAGCGGTACGCATATCGGCTTCCCGCGTCTCTTCAGCGGGCGACTGGCATTACGGTTCAAATGAAGTCGGGTCCCATAAGGAACTAAAGGCCCACATCTCAACAAACCCGGAACTTTACCGGCCTGCCGCGCGTCTAGTATTTGCTGATCAAGCAGATTCTGACGCGCGGCCAAGCCAGCGCCCACAGCATTGACACTTCTCTTAACGCGCCGATAAAATACAGCCCTCGCAAGTAGAGTGACCTTAGTTGCCGGCCAGTTTGAGGAATCAAGTCGTGAGTCTCGTAAAGATTATCATCATCACGATTGCCGTCATTTTGACGATCCTGTTGTTCGGGCGATTTTTGTTCTAGCCTAGTGGCGGCATGACCTTTCCCCGTAAAGCCGTTTCCCGGCGACACGTTTTCACCCGCGCCGCGCGCACCATCTCCCTGCTTTCACTGCTCGCGCCCTTTTTCATCCTGCTGTTTAGCCCCGGCATCTGCGCGCAAACAACTCTCGCGGACGAAGAGATAGTACGCGTCAGAACTGATCTCATTACTGTCCCGGTCTTCGTCACCGACTCACGCGGGGCGCGCGTCGCAAATCTCTCGCCGCCGGACTTTTTGTTGCTCGATGGCGGACAGCCCGTTCAGGTCAGCTATTTCTCTGCCGGCACGCAGCGCGTCGCACTTTTGTTCGCCCTCGACGCCTCCGGCAGTGCGCGCGAACACATCACGAAGCAGACCGATGCCGCGCTCGCCTTGTTTACTGTCTTTGGCAGCAACTCACGCATCGCCGTGTTGCCCTTCACGGAACAGGCGCAACTCGCGCTTCCCTTCACCGACGACATTGACAGTGCACGTAGCGCGTTCCAACTTTCTGCCCGGCGCAATCAACGCACAGCCATCTTTGATGCGGCATCGGTCGCCGTCCGCGCCTTCAATGTGGCCGGAGCCGACGCGCGCGAACGCCGTATCGTGGTCTTACTCAGCGACGGCCTCGACACCGCCAGCCGCATCTCCCCCGATACCGTCATCAACGAAGCGCGACTGCGCGGCGTCTCTCTGTACGTTATTCATTTCCCACTGTACGTCCCGCGCGACGGGCGGCTCTCCCTGCGTCGTCCGGCCAAAGGATTTCGTGAAATGGCGGTGCAAACCGGCGGCCATTATTTCCTGCTCGGCCACGCCCGCGACGCGCTCAACCCGCGCGTCACTTACGATCTCGCCCCCATCTTTCGCGCTATCGCCGAAGACTTACAAAGCCAGTACGTGCTCGGCTACTACCTTGATGAAGCCGCACGCCGACGCAACGATCCACGCATTCAAGTACGCCTAACCCCACAACACAAGCGGTTACGGGTGCGGGTGCTTCGCGAGACCTACACTTTGAGCAAACAGTGAAAGGTCAAGGGAGAAGACAGATATTTCCTGTCATTCACCATCGACCACTTACCATTCACCAAAAAATTATGAGCGAACAGGATCAGCAAGGATTAAGAAACATCCGCCGCGCGCTGTTGAGCGTGTCAGACAAAACCGGGATCATCGAGTTTGCCCACGCGCTCAGTCGTCTTGGAGTCGAACTGCTTAGCACCGGGGGCACTGCGCGAGCGTTGCGTGAGGCGGGCATCGAAGTGCGCGACGTGTCCGAAGTCACGAATTTTCCCGAAATGCTCGACGGGCGCGTGAAGACGCTCCATCCGCGCGTCCACGGCGGACTGCTCGCCATCCGCGATAAACGCGAACACATGGACGCCCTCGCCGCTCACGGCATCGAGCCGATTGATCTGGTCGTCGTCAATCTCTATCCCTTCGAGCAGACGGTCGCGCGCGAAGGCGTCTCGCTCGAAGAGGCCATCGAACAGATCGACATCGGCGGCCCCGCGATGGTGCGCTCGGCGGCGAAGAACTACCGGGATGTAGCCATCATTACCGCGCCCGAAATGTACGATCACATTTTAAGCGAGATGAAGCAGCACGAAGGTGCGCTGACGCTCTCCACCCGCGCTCGACTGGCGCGGCATGCTTTCATGCGGACGGCTTTCTACGACTCTAAAGTCTTCTCATATCTCGGCTCTCACATGGAGGACGGCACGTCGGATGACTTGACTCTTTATCCGCCGGTCGAATCCATCGTCGATACGATAGAGGTCTATGCAGACCTCCTTGCAGGCGCATTTGCCGCCTCTCCCGAAAACGAAAGGGCGGATGACGCTGAGGATTCCGCGTTCGCGGATTATTCCGAACTATCGTTTAATAAACTTTCCGATCTCCGCTATGGTGAGAATCCACATCAATCAGCCGCTCTCTATGAGATCGAAGAAGAAGGCAAGAGCGGCATCGCGCATGCCGAACTTCTCTCCGGCAAAGAGATGTCTTTCAACAACTATGTCGATGCGGACGCGGCCTGGCAACTCGTTTGCGATTTCGACGAACGCGCATGCGCCATCATCAAGCATACTAATCCGGCGGGCGTCGGGCTGGGCGCGTCATGTGTGGAAGCTTATCGCCGCGCGCTCGCGACCGATCCCGTCTCGGCCTTCGGCGGCATCGTCGCCTTCAATCATCAGGTGGACGAGGAAGCTGCGCGAGCCGTCAACGAGATTTTCACGGAAGTCGTTATCGCCCCCGATTACGACGAAGCGGCGTTGGAAACGCTGCGAACCAGGAAGAATCTGCGTATCCTGCGCGCTGCTGCTGCTGCTGCTCCGCGCGTTGATGAAGGCGATGCTATCTCCGATTACGATTACAAAAAGATCGGCGGCGGCATGCTGGTGCAAACTTGCGACAGGCATCAATTGACGCGCGAGGGTCTACGCATTGTGTCGCACCGCGCACCGACTGGTGAAGAGATCGACGCGCTGCTGTTTGCGTGGGTCGTCTGCAAGCATACGAAGTCGAACGCCATCGTCTACGCGCGGGCGGGGCAGACGGTGGGCGTCGGCGCGGGGCAGATGTCGCGCGTCGATTCCGTTCGCCTCGGCGCGATGCGCGCGCAATTGCCGGTCGCCGGTTCAGTGCTCGCCTCGGACGCCTTCTTCCCCTTCCGCGACGGCATTGACGAAGCCGCGCGGCACGGCATCACCGCCATCATCCAACCCGGCGGCTCCGTCCGCGACGCGGAAGTCGTCGCCGCCGCCGATGAACACAACCTCGCGCTGGTCTTTACGGGCATTCGCCATTTCAAACATTAAAAGCAGAGGCCGGAGGTTAGAGATGAGAGGTCAGTTAAAACTGTCTTTCACTAACCTCTCATCTCTAACCTCCGGCCTCTCTTCCGTGCTTGCAGTCACGCCGCGCTATCGTTGATACTTGGGTGTCGTTTCCCCCGAAATTTTATCTCCATTTGCTGTAAGTAAAGGGTTGAAATCATGGCTGAGATTGAATCGATTTCCGGCAGCAACAACACGCCGGTGCGTTGCCGCTTTTGCGGGCAGTTGAACCAGACGCGCGCGGACGCAAACGGCGGGGCAAAATGCGGGCGTTGCCGCCTGTCGCTCTCCGGCGAGGCGCACAAAAAATTCGCCGATCTCGATAAGGATTCTTACATCCACCCGGCTGACAGCCGCGCGCTCGCCACGCTACGCGCGATTCCGGGCATCGACACGGCGGTGAAGAAGTTGCTGTCGGTGACGGGCGAATCGGCGATTCGCGTCATCTTCATGGCGAGCGCGGTGCGCGTCACGCCGCAGCAATGCCCGGACCTCTACGCCAAGTTGCAGATCGCCTGCACGACGCTCGGCGTGGACATGCCCGAACTGTTCGTGCAGCAGTCGCCGATGGTCAACGCCTTCACAGGCGGCGTCTCGCGCCCCGTCATCGTGCTTTATTCCGGCCTGCTCGAACGCCTGACGGACGAGGAAGTGCTCGCCGTCGTCGCGCACGAAGTCGGCCATATCCACGCGGAACACGTTTTGTACTTGACGGTCGCGCACCTGCTCGAAGCGCTGGCGAACGTCGCGATTGCGGCGGCCCCGGTTGCGAGTCTCGTCGCGCAAATTTTGTCGGGCACGATGCGCAGCGCACTGCTCGCGTGGTCGCGCCGCGCCGAGTTGTCGTGCGACCGCGCCGCATTGCTCGTCACGCAGGATGCAGACGTGATCGGGCGCACGATGATGAAACTCTGCGGCGGGACATTTGCCTCAAAAGTCGACTACGAGCAATTTCTTGTTCAAGCACGCGACTTCCAGAAGAACTACGACGACAAAGCGCTTGACCGCTTCTGGGCCGACATCATCACCAGCGGTCTCTCGCACCCCTTCCCGGTCTGGCGCACCTCGGAGATACTGAAGTGGGTTGAGACCGAGCAGTACGGGCGTTTGATGAACGGCGCGGCGGATGCGGCGGCAGCCTAAGCGCAAGCTCAAGGCTGGACTTTTGCGCCGTAATGCTTGGGCTTGAGGTTTAAACTTTGGGATTTCAAATTTCAGATTCGAGATTATGTTGAAAGATAAATTCGGAATCATCTGCGGCGTCGCGAACAAACGTTCGATTGCATGGGCGTCGGCGCAGGCTCTGGCGGGCGCGGGCGCGCGGCTCGCTTTTACGTACCAGAACGAGCGGCTGCGCGAGAACGTGGAGAATCTGACGAAGGAGATGTCGGGCACTTTATTGTCGCAGTGCGATGTGGTGAATGCGCCAGAGGTGGAGCAGACTTTCGTGCGGGTCAAAGAAGAGTTCGGGCGGCTCGATTTCCTCGTCCACAGTCTCGCCTTCGCGCCCCGCGAGGCACTGGAAGGCGAGTATTTGAATACGTCACCCGAAGCTTTTTCGACCGCGCTCGAAATCAGTGCGTACTCGCTCGCCGCCTTAGCGCGAGCCGCCGCGCCGCTCATGACCGAGGGCGGCAGCATCGTCTCGATGAGTTATTACGGTGCAGAGAAGGTCGTGCCGAATTACAACGTGATGGGCGTGGCGAAGGCCGCGCTCGAAGCGAGCACGCGCTATCTGGCGAGCGATCTCGGCAAACACAACATCCGCGTCAATGCCATCAGCGCGGGGCCGCTCAACACGCTCGCCGCGCGCGGCGTCGGCAACTTGGGCGCGATGCTCAAACACCACGCCGAACGCGCCCCGCTCAAACGCAACGTCGAAGCGAGCGAAGTCGGCAACGCCGCCCTCTTTTTGTGCAGCCCGCTCTCCTCCGCCATCACCGGCGAAGTCCTCCACGTCGATTGCGGCTACAACATCATGGCGTTTTAAAGTTGTCTGTGGTCCGTGGTCCGTTGCATGTGCTCACCACACAAGTTCAGATGGTCTTGAACAACGGACAACTGACTACGGACATTTTTTCTTATGGCAAAAACCAAGAACGGCAATCGCAAAGGCGCGCAGCATGTGACGCAGGACGAGCAACTGCTTGAGACTCCGAAACCGGACGAGTTCAAGCACACTGACACATGGCGCGTGTTTCGCATCATGGGCGAGTTTGTTGAAGGTTTCGATGAACTCGCGACGGTGACGCGCGGCGTCTCCATCTTCGGTTCGGCGCGCACGCCGCCCGACAGCCCGCACTACCGGGCAGCACAGGAGACGGCGGCGTTGCTCGTGGGCGCGGGCTTCGCCGTCATCACGGGCGGCGGCCCCGGCATCATGGAGGCTGCCAATCGCGGCGCGTACGAAGCGAAGGGCGTCTCCATCGGCTGCAACATCGAATTGCCCTTCGAGCAGAGACCAAATGCTTACCAAACGCGTTCGCTCAGATTCAACTATTTCTTCGTGCGCAAGACGATGTTCGTCAAGTACAGCACCGCCTTCATCATCTTCCCCGGCGGCTTCGGCACGCTCGACGAACTCTTTGAAGCTCTGACGCTCATTCAAACGCGCAAGATCAGAAACTTCCCCGTCGTGCTCGTCGGCAAACAATTTTGGAGTGGAATGCTGGACTGGCTGAAAGGAATGATGCTCGCCGAAAAAACCATCTCGGAACAAGACCTCGTCCTGCTGCACTTGACCGACTCGCCCGCCGAAGCCGTCGAGATCGTCTTCCACAGCCAGGATGCCCTGAGCAAGCTGGAGAAGACAGCCTCAAGCCAGACTAACTGGTGAGAAAAGCCGTCTGGTGTCGATAATCACGAAATTGAATCCCACTGGTTCTTTCATTCGCCGTCTCTCTTGATTGTTCCGGTGAGCCATTCGAGATAAGGGGCGGAAGCGGCGATGATGGGGAGGGCGATGATCTCGGGCGTTTCGTAGCTATGAAGCGCACGCACTTCGCGTTCCAACAAAGCGAAGCGCGCCTCGGTTGTTTTCGCCAGCAACAGGATTTCCGGGCCACGGCGCACCTCATCCTGCCAACGATAGACCGATTCCATTTCGGGGAGTATCTGCACGCATGCGGCGAGGCGTGCGCCGACCAGCATCTCGGCCAAACGCACCGCCTCTTCCCGGCTGCCAGCCGTCAGCAACACCATGATCGCGACATCATTCGCTTCCTGCATGATCGCACCGCGCTCCTGGTCGTCCCTGTGTTCCAAGTCCACCGTCAAGACCCGCTCGCTTCGATCAGACGGATGCACCAATAGCCGCGCTCTCAGGAGGCGTCGCCGCCCTCCGTTTTTACTTCTTCGTCTTCTTCCAGCGTCGTGCCGGTGAGCGGCGTCGTATCACTGCCAAAGAAGGCATTGTAAAGTTCCTGCGCGCGGTCGAAATCCCTTTCATCGACGAGCACGAGCGCGCCGGGCGAGGTGGTGGAAAGAAGCGGCGAGAAAGCGTCGGAACCGCCGGATTGCACGGCTGAACGAATGTTGTTCTGCATGAGAATGTCGTGCACCATCTCGGCCTCGGCGGGCGAGCCGACGTTATGCAGCGGCACAAAGCGCGCCTCGCTCCGGTCGCGCGAAGTCTCCGGCGACAGTTGCTCAACTAATTCCATGTCATGATCGGGACAACGCTCGATGCCCTTCTCATACTCCGCTTCGCACACGGGACAAAACATAGATTTATCCTCAAAAAGTTTCAGGTTTCAGGTTTAGAGTTTCAAGTCAGTCTAAGACGTGCGACTTGAAAATTCAAACCCGAAACCTGAAATTTGTAACCTGTTACTTGTTTTACCGCGCGCCGCGCACAGCCGCGCGCTCGAAGGGAATCTCCTCAAAATGAGTCATCCGTTTGAACGTGCGGAAACGCTCGTTGATCTCTTCATGTGTCAATCGATCCACGCGCTCCGTGCCGAACTCTTCGACGTTGAAGGAGGCCATCACCGAGCCGTAGATCATCGCGCGCCGCATCGTCGGCTCGTCAATCGTCTCGTGGCTCGCCAGATAGCCCATGAAGCCGCCGGCGAACGTGTCGCCCGCGCCTGTCGGGTCGAAGACCGATTCAAGCGGGTAGGCCGGAATCGCAAAATACGTGTCCCCGGTAAACAACGCCGCGCCGTATTCGCCGCGTTTGATGACGAGCGCCTGCGGCCCGGCGGCGAGAATCTTGCGCGCCGCCCGGATCAAGTTCGGCTCATCGGCGAGTTGCCGCGCTTCGGCGTCGTTGATGATGACAACGTTGACGCCGCGAATCGCCCCCATCACGGCCTCGGGCACGGTATTGATCCAGTAGTTCATCGTGTCGAGCGCGACGAGTTCTGCGCCGCTCACCTGCTCGCGCACTTCCTTTTGCAGGTCGGGCTGAATGTTGCCGAGAAATACGAAGCGCGATTGGCGCGACGCCTCGGAGAGTTTCGGCTTGAAATCGGCGAAGACGTTGAGTTGCGTATCGAGCGTGTGCGCCGTGTTCAAGTCGTACTCGTAGCGTCCGCGCCAGAAGAAGGTGTTGCCCTCTTTTATCTGTTCGAGATCGCCCGTGTCGATTTCATGGCGCGCGAACACGTCCAACTCCGCCGCGCCGAAATCCCTGCCGACGACGCCGACAACGCGCACGTCAGTAAAAAAACTGGCGGACAGCGAAAAATGAGTCGCCGACCCGCCGAGCATCTTCTCTCGTTTGCCGAAGGGTGTCTCCACCGCATCGAACGCTACCGAACCCACAACCAGCAATGACACCTTGATGATTCTCCTATCCGTGAAATGAAAAAACGTGCTTTGTCCGCTGTCCGTTGTGCTTTGTCAGTTCTTCAATCTAAATCTTTAGCAAAGCGCTTATCCGGCACAAACAACTAACGACGGACAACTGACACTATTGTTTCTCGACCGATTGCTCTTTGAGGTCTCCGATAGTGAGCAACTCCTCTGCGGCGCGCTTGCGGAAAGAACTCTTCGGGTGCTCCTCAACCAACTGCGTCAAATACTGGCGAGCGAGAACGAGATATTTTTCCGGGGCGAGTTTGGGCGGCTGTTTGCCCTCCTTGCGCGCGAGGCGCAAGCTGCTCATGCCTGCGAGGTAGAGCATCTCGTCGAATTTGTTGAATTTTTGATAGACTGCAATTGTCTCCTCACAGCGTTCGAGCGCGCCGATGTAGGCTTTGCGCGCGAAGTATAATTGCGCCGCCTTGAGGTTCTTTTTCGCATCCACCAGCAGGACGGCGTCGGGCAAGGAATTCGCGTCCAGACCCGGCTCAGGAGATTTGCCCTGTGGCGTGTCCTGCGCGTGCGCCGTGCCTGCATAACCTGAAACGACGCAAACTAAACAGCAGGCCAACAAAACTTTCTTCATTGACTTCACCTCTTTCAAATTACGAAAACCACTTGATGAAAAGCGAGTTACCAACCTGCCGACTTCAGGTGTTACTGCTTTCCATACTTTTTGATGATGGCTTCGAGTTTCTTCGTTGTCGCCTCCGGCCATAAATCGGGCGCGGTGAAGATGGCGTTTTTGAGCGCACTGCCGCATGAACAACTGCGCGGCTTGTCGCTCAGATGCTTCACGGCTTCGCGCATGATGACCTGCGCGTTGCGCACGTTTTTGTTCAGGTATTCGACGACTGCTTCGACCGAGACGGCATCGTGGTCTTCGTGCCAGCAATCGTAATCGGTGACAAGGGCGAGCGTGGCGTAGCAAATTTCCGCCTCACGCGCCAGTTTCGCTTCCTGCAAATTCGTCATCCCGATCACGTCCATGCCCCACGAGCGGTAGACGTTCGATTCCGCCTTTGTGGAAAACGCCGGCCCTTCCATACACAGGTAAGTGCCGCCGCGATGCGCTTTCACCTGCGCCGCGCCGCACGATGCTTCGAGCACATCGCCGAGTTCGCCGCACACGGGATGCGCAAACGTCACATGCGCGACGATGCCTGAGCCGAAGAAAGTTGATTCGTGAGCGCGAGCGCGCGTGCGGTCGAAGAATTGATCGGGGATGACCATATCGAGCGGCGCATACTGCTCCTGCAAAGAGCCGACGGCGGAGGCCGACAGGATGCGCTCGACGCCGAGCAGTTTCATCC
The DNA here is from genome assembly GCA_051006195.1 of Pyrinomonadaceae bacterium. Lineage (GTDB taxonomy): Bacteria > Acidobacteriota > Blastocatellia > Pyrinomonadales > Pyrinomonadaceae > JAIVJZ01. Next base: position 1,767 of record JBPCIP010000212.1, on the reverse strand, counting down.
CGTAGATGTTGGCGCGAAAGGGCAATTCGCTCGGCGTGTAGCGATGCCCGCGCCCGTGCCGGGGCAAAAATGCAACGCGCACTTTCTCCAAAGTCCCCACGATAAAGGCGTCCGACGGAGGGCCGAACGGCGTCTCCACTTTCACTTCTTCAACGTCTTTTAATTCCGGCATCAGGTAAAGTCCGCTGCCGCCGATGATGCCGATCTGTGCTGTGGTCATAAAACCAAAATAAGTTTCGTTACAGTGAATTTTAACTATTTGTTGTTACTCGCCGGGGATAAAACCGTCCTGCTTGTCCTCGTAGCCGACCGCCCGCAGCTTTCCCTTTGCTTCGACGATGCGACACAGATGCGCATCCGGGTCGTGATAGAAAAGGCAGAACCAGTTCTCGCGCGCGGCTTGCGGGAGCAATCGCCGCTTGGCTTCGAGCGTCTCGACCGGATAGAGATCGTAACCCATGATCCAAGCTAACGCGACGTGTGCGCGCATCGGGATGAGATCGGCGAAACCGAAGAGCGTCTGCCCGCCCCGCTCCAAACGGACACACTGCATCGTGCGCGAATGTCCGGGCACAGTCTCCATCCTTAAGCCCGGCACGATCTCATAAGCGGCGGGTTGCAACTCCAATTGCCCGCTCTCTCGCAAGGGTCGCCAATTCTCCGGCAGGTAACTGGCGCGGTCGCGTTCGTGCGGCAACTCGGCGTGTTCGTACTCGTCGCGCGAAACGAAGTAGCGGGCGTTCGGAAAAGTCGGCACCAGATCGCCCGCCGCGTTTCGCTTTGTGTTGCCGCCCGCATGATCGAAGTGCAGGTGCGTGTTGACGACGATGGTGATCTCTTCGGGACGGTAATTCGTGACGGCTTGCACCGAGTCGCCGAGCGGTCTGCGTCGCTTGATGCCGTAGATGGCTTCGTGCTTCGCAGACCACTTATCGCCGATGCCCGTCTCAATCAAGATGCGCTCGCGCCCCGCTTCGATGAACAGACAGTTCATGTTCATGCGGATGCGGTTGTGCTCATCCGGCGGACAACTCTCAGCCCAAAGGGTGCGCGGCACGACGCCGAACATCGCCCCGCCATCCAGACCAAACTCCGCATCCGGCACGATCTCCACGCGATAATCGCCGAAGTGCATAACAGTTTTGAGTATTCAGTTTTGAGTTTTCAGTCAGACATCACCTTTGAATTATCAGCTTTCAACCTTAGCCTAACTGAAAACTCAAAACTGTCCGCCTCATTGCTTCCGGTCAGGCGCAGGCTTCTTCGCGTCTTCCTTGGCTGGCGCTGCCGCTGCTCCCGGCGGCGTCTGTTCGGCGGGCAACTCTTCCCCACCTGTTGCACCCGCCGGCGGCGCACCTGCGGGCGGCATCATTTGCCGTGGCTGCATGGGCGGCGCTTCCACTTTGAAGTTGTCGGCGACGGTGACGCCCGTGCGCGTTGCGATCTCGTCAAGCAGTTTTTCGCGCTTCTCCTTTTCAATGGTGGCGCGTGCCTTCTCTTTCGGCGACTGCGGCGGCGCAAGGGGGTTGCCCGCTTGCCCCGTGTTGGTGCTGATCAGAATGTGCCGCCCGTGAACTTCTTCCGCGTCTTTGCCGTCCTCGCCTTTCGACGTGCGCCGCTCCTGCGTCTGGATGATGTGGTAGCCGAACTGCGTCTCGACGAGGTCGCTGGTTTCCCCCGGCTTGAGCGCAAAGGCCGCTTCCTCAAACGGTTTGACCATCATCCCGCGCCCGAACCAGCCGAGGTCGCCGCCCTTGTCCTTGTTTC
>JBPCIP010000211.1:0-20062 GCA_051006195.1 Pyrinomonadaceae bacterium | reverse complement strand
TCATGACCTTGCTCCTTTGCTGTGTGTCTACTTTGTTGCGCGAGCGCAGCATGAAAGTTTAGAGGCGAATTCGCGTATCCGGATTGTTGATGCCTTTCGGATTCGGCTGGATCGGGAAGGCGACGTACGGGAACACGTCGCGGAACGGCGCATCGTTGCGGTCAACGAAGTCGCCGAGCGGGTTGGTGTTGGTGAGCGGGTTGCCGTTGTTGATGAGCGTGAAAATGGCGTCGCCCACGTCGTCACTCAAGCGACGCCCGCCCATGTTCAGGGGGCCGCCGGTGGTGTTGTTGCCGCCGCCGGGTCCGGTGTTTGGAACTGTCAGGTTGAGGCGAATAATGTCGCCGTTCACCTGAATCATGGTCAGGATCATGTTCCTATTAGTCACGTTGGTGCCGAAATTATTGAGCGACTCAATGAGACTATCTCTGAAGCGTCCGTTCGCGTCGTCGAGCGTCGTCGCGCCGTTATACTCGTCTTTGCGCGCCGGCGGGATGAGGCCGTTGACGACGAGCGGGTTGCCTTCGCGGTCAACCGTCACGTAAGGCCCGGCTCCGACGACCTGCCCGTCTCTTCGGAAAATCTGCTGGCTCCGCCGTTGCGTGACACCGTTTAAGCCGAGCAGGTTGCCGTTGGCATTGGCGGTCGTGGCGGCGCCGCGCAGCAACGTCGCCGGAACGCTGACGGCGATCAGCAGCGTGTTGAAACCGGAATAGGTGTCGCGACCCGGACCCGTGGGCTGGCTTGTTTGCGTCGGGCGACCCACCGTGCCTTGAGTATCTGCATTTTCGTTTGTCCCATCGGGGGCGTTGAAACCGGCCCGGGCCGCAAAGACCCCACGGTCGGGATTGCCCGGATTACGGATCGAGGACAGGACGAAGCGATTCGCCGCCGTGTTGTCGAGGAAGAACGGATCGTCGGGCGCCCCGGCATAGAACATGGCTCCGCTCGTCGCATCGGTCGTGACAATGAAGTCGGGCGGCGTGTCGCCTTGCAGTCCCGGGGTCACAAGCCCGGTGAAAGTACGGCCATTAGGCAGGCGCACAGTGCCCGTCTGCGGCAACTCGCGCCCCAAACCCCGCGCGAAGGTCACGTCAACGAATGCATCGGGACGCGCATCGCCGGTGTTCTCTATCTCGAACCGGTAACGGATGTTGTGGTCGAAGATGGCCTGGCCGATGATCTCCGACGAGATCAGGAACGGATTGACGGTCATAATCATGACCACCCTCGAACTGTCCACCGGATCGCGGAAGAAGTACATGTCGTTAATGTCGGAGCCTTTGTCATGGGCCAACGTCGGCGAATCGATGTGGTCGGAAGCATCGATGGGCGTCGGAGGGGTCAGCAGGAGCGCAAGAGCCATCGTCAGAGCGAGGGCTGCCGAAGCAACTTTTTTGTTTCTTGAACAAGTCATGATCTCTTTTCCTTCTCTGGTTACTGTAAGTTAACTGAAACGCCCCAAACCTTGATTCGGTGAGAGCGCGCCCGGCCAGCCGGGCTTGTAATAAATTGGCCTGCGATGAGAGCTTACAGTGCGCATCGCAGGCGAGGCGTTCTAATGCCACCTTAATGCCACGCACGCGATTGTTCGGACATGGTGAAAGAGTCGTGTGGCGAGTCCGAAACACACCGCCCGACCGATGGAGACCAACGCCACCACTTTGCCCACCGTCACAGTGCCGGGCAAGGCGCAGATGCGACCAACCGCGGCGGTAAAATTGTACTGGCCGTTTGCGGCTGGCAGGTTAAGCGGGCTTTTTACCATGACGAGTTCTCGCCGGGCAAGTAGAAAGGACGGGAAACGCACCGGAGTTAAACCTGTGCTCCTTAGAGTTCTCTTGGAAGTTGTAGTTCTGAGCGGCAACGAGAACATTTGGCAACCGGAAAACCTCAAACCCCTATCTGCGCACGCAAAACAGGCTTTGCGTGCCAGTAGGGAGATGAGAAATGAATCGTCTTGGAGTTCTGACATAACTTAAAGTCCCAGAGTCGGCGAGTTTATTCCCGCAACAAGTAAAAACTTTTGTGGCTTCTCGCCAATATCACAGTGCGCCGTTCTTATCTCACCGTCGAGCAATTTAAGTTTTTACCGGAGAACGCTCTCGCTTCCTGCCGCGGCGGGAATAAAAATGGCTACTGGATGGGATTCTCACTACGACACCGGCCAAAAGTTCCGTCGCCTCTATGTGCGTTGTCACGTCTGCCCTGCTGCCTTTCCGAAGAGACGACAGCCACCTTGCCACCCCGACGTGGACGAATAAACTTGTTGTGTGATGGGGCGCATTACTTTGACCGGGCGGCGGGCGCAAAACCCGGTTTCGGTGAAGTTATGTTGGGGACTGCGCGACGACAGGCGAACGGAATCAACCATTTGTCGTCTCAAGTATTACTCAACCTTCTTCGGAGACATTGACTCTACCCCTGGAGCAAGCGGGTTCGCTTGGTCGGCGGATGGAGGGGCGAGCATTGGTTAAATAAAAAGTTCATTTGTCGAAGCTGATGGGAGATCACGAAAAGCGAGCAGTTGCGGGCACTGCGAATCACGAGGAGCCGAACTCGCCGCTTTACTTTAGACACGGAAACATCTCCGCGTGACTGTGTTGCCTATTCGCCACGGAACCGCGCTTTTCTGCTTGATGTGCGCCAGCAGACAAGCAGTTGGTCTTCGCCTCCTAAGAGTGATTTTTGCGGATGTCAAAACCGCATGAGACTTCAGAGGGGCGTGGGAAAAGAGGATCGTCGATGAGTGCCCAGTTGAAGAACAGTCCGATCATCCTCGTCGTGGAAGATGTCGAGGAGACGCGCGACGGCATCGAAGCCTTACTCAAGCGGGACGGTTATCAAGTGGAAGCTGCCAGAGATGAGGAAGAAGCGGCGGAGTGCGCCCGGCGCAAGCCTCCAAACCTGATGCTGGTCAGCCTGAGCGATTTAACTTTCGATGTGCTCCCCGCCGTTGTCCGCCGCATCTGCGAACATGCAGACTTGGAGGAAAGCGTGCCGGTCGTCATTTTTCGCGTGGAAAAAAGCAACGAAGGTGAAGAAGTCGCGGTCGGGCGCAATGTCTATCTGTCGCGCCCGGACAATTTCGATCAATTGAGAAATTTCATCAGCCGCTTGCTGCAAGGGGTTAGTCCTCTCGCTTAAGTTGAGCGCGCCGTCACCGTCCTTGAGGAAGTCGCCATCCGGGCGGCGATGACGGAGAACATCTTCACCTCAATCTTCTCCCCCTACAAACGTCGTTCGACACGCGCATTTGGTGCAGGTCTCCCTGGTATATTATCCTCTGTCTACGAATCCAGTTTTCATCTCCCTGCAAATCTTGTCCTGATAAACGGAGTAGAGCCATGAAGAGAGTCGTCGCCTTTTTGCTGTCCCTGTCTTTTTTGCTGTCGCTGCCTGTGAGCCTGCGCGCCGACGAGGGGATGTGGACTTTTGATAATCCGCCGCGCAAACAATGGAAGGAGCGGTACAACTTCGAGCCGGCGGACGCATGGCTCGAACATGTCCGCCTCGCTTCCGTGCGCTTGCAGGACGGCGGGAGCGGTGCGTTCGTCTCGCCGGACGGATTGGTGATGACGAATCAACACGTTGCGGGTGGGCAACTGGCGAAACTCTCGACTAAAGAGCGCGACCTGACGAAAGAGGGTTTTTACGCGCCGACGCGCGCCGAAGAATTGAAGGCTCCCGATCTGGAGATCAATGTGCTCGTCTCTTACGAGGACATGACGAATCGGGTGCAGGGCGCGGCCAAAGCGGGCGCGAGCGACCGGGAGGCCAATGAGCAACGCAAGGCCGAGATCGCCGCGATTGAGAAAGAGTCCACGGATAAGACGAAGCTCAAGAGCGAAGTCGTCACGCTTTACAGCGGCGGCGAGTACTGGCTTTATCGTTATAAAAAATATACGGACGTGCGGCTCGTCTTCGCGCCCGAAGAGCAGATCGCTTTCTTCGGCGGCGATTATGACAATTTCACCTACCCGCGCTACAACCTCGATGTGACGTTCCTGCGCGTCTACGAAAACGGGCAGCCCGCCAAGACCGAACATTATTTCAAATGGTCGAAGACCGGCCCGGCGGACGGCGAGTTCGTCGTGCTCTCCGGCAATCCCGGTTCGACCAATCGCCTGCTCACCGTCGCGCAGCTTCAGTATCAACGCGATCTCGGCAACCCCTTGCAGATGCAACTCTGGTCTTCGCGCCGCGCCGCGCTCAATCGCTACAGTGCGCTCGGAGCGGAGCAGACGCGCCGCGCCGGTTCAAATCGCCGCTCGCTCGAAAATTCGATCAAGCGTCTGGAGAGTCAACAGGCCGGACTGCTCAACGCGCGTCTGTTCGGCAAAAAGGAAGCGGAAGAGAAAGCCTTGCGTGATGCGATTGCGGCGAAGCCCGAATTGCAAGGGGCTTACAGTTCGGCATGGGAGCAGGTGGCGACAGCCTACGGCGCGCTCCCGAAATATGCTAAACGCATTGCCTTCACGACCATCGCCGCGCCCTCGCGTCTCGGCTCGCTCGCTTCCACGCTCGTGCGTTACGCGGAAGAGATACGCAAACCCAACGACCGCCGCTACGATGAGTTTCGCGACGCGCGTCTTGACGCGCTCAAAGTGAATTTGTTCTCGCCCGCGCCCATCTACCCAGACCTCGAAGAGGCCGCGCTCGCCGCGTGGCTCGAAGAAGCGCAAAAGACTTTGGGCAACGACGATGCGTTCATCCGCGCCGCGCTCGCCGGTTCGACTCCCCCGCAAGTCGCCCGGCAAGCCATCACGGGGACGAAACTCGCGGACGTTGCGTTTCGCAAAAGTCTCTTTGAAGGCGGTGCGGACGCCGTCGCGAAATCTGACGACCCGCTCGTCGCGCTCGCGCGCCGCATCGAACCCATCGTGCGCGAACTGCGCGCGTGGAACGAAGAGAACATTCTCAGCGTGGACACGAGCGCGGGGCAGAGAATCGCGAAGGCGCGCTTCGCCGTCTACGGCAAGACCATCCCCCCGGATGCCACCTTCACCCTGCGCCTCTCCTATGGGCGCGCCGTCGGCTACGCGGAAGACACCACACTCGTCCCCTTCAAGACGACCTTTTACGGTCTCTACGACCGCGCCGAAAGTTTCAACGAAAAGCCGCCCTACGATCTGCCCGCCCGCTACAAAGCGGGACGCGCGAAATTCGACCTCACGACGCCCTTCAACTTCGTCTACACGGCGGACACCATCGGCGGCAACTCCGGCTCGCCCGTCATCAACCGCAACGCCGAGATCGTCGGATTGAACTTCGACAGCAACATCCAGAAACTCCCGAACCGCTACGTCTACGTTGACGAAGAGGCGGGAGGCCGCGCCGTCGCCGTCCACAGCATGGCGATTATCGAAGCCCTCAGAAAACTTTACGGCGCGGAGAAATTGGCCGAAGAGATCACGGGCGGACGTTAATCGAAGTAATGGCACAGCTAAGGGGAGAGGGCGCGTTGAGATTCAACGCGCCCTCTCCCCTTGCCGTGCCATTACCTTTATCGCGCCAGTTGCAGGCTGTTGATGATCTGTTGGAAGGCGGGTTGATAATTTTCAAATTCGTCTTCGGGAGCCATCGTGATCAGGTAAAAGAGTCGCCCGTCGGCGGTGGCCGTCGTATAGATGACATCAACTTCGGTGACGCCGGTGACGGCGGACGGCCCCGCGACCATCGTGGCGTAGCCTTCGCGCCCGCTGAAGCTGATGCGCTGCGGCTGGCGCACGATGCGGAAATCGGCGTTGATGTCGAGTTGCTGCCGGACGTATGTCTCATTCGCCCGCGCGAGATCGCTTGTGGCGGGCGCGACCGCGCCGATGAAGATGCCGTGTGTGACGACGAGCGCCTCGCCGAGTTTGCCGTAAGCGCCTTTGGGCGCGAAGATCATGTTGGCGTCGCCGTCGTCGCCCGCCGCGAGCGCGTCCCAATTGGCCGGATACTGGAAGGCGAAAGAATTGTCGCTGGTGCGAAAGGCTTGGAAAGAAGCGGCGGGCGCAGGTGGACGCGCGACGCCGGAAGTGTTGCGCGTCGGGTCGCGCGGGCCGGTACGCGCAGGCTCCGCCGTCGAAGCGAGCGAACCGGCGGCGCGACGCCCTTCGAGCCGCGCTTTGATTTGATTGAAAGCCTGTGTGTCGCGCACAGGCTTGGCGCTCACCCGCAGAGAAGGCAGCGCGTTCGTGATCGCGGCGACGCGGTTGCCGGGGTCCGGATGATCGCTCAAAAATTCCGGCGTGCGCTGGCCGCCTTTGGCTTCGAGCGTCTTGAAGAAGTTAGCCATGTCGCGCGGGTCGTAGCCCGATTCGGCCATGATGCGTGCGCCTTCAAGATCGGCCTGCTTTTCGGCGGTGCGCCCGAAGCGCAGAAAGAGCACGTTCGCGCCCGCGCCGCCCACCGAGTTGATCACCTGACCGAGTTCCGAATCGCCGCCCGTGATCGCGCCGATAATGCCCATGCCTTTCTGCGCGATGTAGGCTTTCGAGGCTTGATTCGTGCCGTGCCTGAGAGCGACGTGCGTGATCTCGTGCGCGATGACTCCGGCGAGTTCGCCCTCGTTCTTCGCCGCGGAGATCGCGCCCGCGTTGATGAAGATAAAGCCGCCCGGCAGCGCGAATGCGTTTAACTCTTTCGTCGCCACGACATTGAACTGGTAGGGGAACTTGTGGCCGGAAGCGCGCGAGGCGAGTTTCGCTCCGAGTTGGCGGATATAGCTGACGGTGGGTTCGTCGTTCAGGATCGGGACTTCCTGCGCGATCTGTTGCGCGGAGCGTTTGCCGAGTTCGATGTCCTGTTCGGGGCTGAAGAGATTGAAACCGGGTTCAAAATGAGGCGCGGGCTTGCCGCCGCCCCCGCCACGCCCTGAAAGCAGACCGCCGCCACCGCTCCCGCCGCAAGCCAACTGCCCGAACGCGAACATGAACGCCAGCCCGAACGCCAAACTTTTACGCCTACGCTGCCACATCTTTGCTTTCCCTCCCGCTCGTCTCCGCCCGCGCCTCAAGTTTACAGACATCGCGCGCTCGCGGACACTGATCGATCACGGCTCAAAACAGTTGTGCGGAGTTTCGCCGTCGCTCATCTTAGACTAACTTCAAGCGAACTCGCCAACCGCGCGGTTGGGATCAAGGCCAAATGAAATTGTAGCGAATGTTTATGTCAGAGGATTTTAATCGTGGCGGGCTGACGGGTGAGGTGCGATTCATTCATAACGTCTTCGACATCGGGAAATGAGCCGCGCCCGAAGAAGATATGCCGCGCCATGTGACGCAGCACGGGCAGGTGCAACGCGGCGCAGGCGAGTTCGAGCAACACGGGTTCGCGCGTGGCCGTGAAGAGGCGGCGCAGCAACAAACGCGAACTGAAGCGAGCGCGGAACAGTTCGCCCGTGTAAGGCTGAAGCGACGCGGCGTCATGCGTCTTCAAATAATCGGTGAGGACGCGCGCAGCGAGACTTGAAAGGCGCAGGGCCGGGTCTAAGCCCCCCGCCGTGAGCGGCGAAACCGCGCCCGCCGCGTCGCCCACCAGCAGCCCGCGCCCGTTGGCGATGCGACTGAGCACACCGCCGACGGGGATGCGCCCGCCGCGCCGCTCAATCAATTGCGCACGGCTCAAATCAAAAAGCCCGCCGAGACTCGCGCGAAATTTTTCGAGCGCACGCAAAGGCTCGAAGCGCGCCGCGTAGCCGCCGACGCCCACATGCGCCTCTGCGCCGTCATGCACCACCCACGCGATGTAGCCGGGCGCAATATCCGGATCGAGAAAGCAATGAAAGCGTGGCCCGCCTTCGAGCGGCACGCCAGCATAGACCTCTTCGACGCCAACTATCCATTCGCAATTGGCATCCAGTTTGAGATCGCGCGCGACACGCGACTGTGCCCCGTCCGCCCCGACGAGCAATTGAGTTTTGACGCGCCGCACGCGCCCCTTCGTCTCAAGCCGCACGATTGTTTCACCGTCCGTCGTCTCTTCGCCATTGACGTAGCGCGTCGCGGGCGACCAACTCACCCCGGCGCGTTCGCAGTCGGACAAAAATCTCAGATAGAGTTTGCCCATCCGCCCGACGCGAAACTCGTCGAATTTGCTTTCAAGCCTGAGCGGGCGGCGGGCTGGTGAGTAAAGCGTCACGGCGCGCACGGCGGGGCCGAGACAATCGGCGGGCAGCGGGAAATCTTCGAGCGTCCGCCGCACGAAAATACCCGTCGTATGCACCGACTCGTCGAGCGACGCTTTGCGGTCAACGAGCAACACGCGTGCGCCCGCCGCGCCCAGCAAACGCGCGCACTGCAAACCGCCCAGCCCCGCGCCCGCCACGATCACGTCAAAATATTCATCGCTCATCATCAACCTTCACCTTCAGTGATGCAGCCTTAACGCGTCTTCTTTCTCTTTTTGTCCCGCATTGGTTTGACCGTGCCGGCTTTCTTGTCTCCGGCCAGCGGCGTAATCCGCAGGCTCTTGTTAATGCTGCCGGGTGCGGCGGCGGCGGCGGCAGTCGTCATATTCATCATCGCGTGGTTGTGCGGTGCGGTGGGTGCAGTACTAATCGCCGCATTAGCGGGTGAGGGAGTTGCCGGCGGAATTGTCTCGGACGCGCTCGTCACGTTCATCGCGGGAACGTCGCCCTGCGGCGGCGGGCAGGTCTCCCGGCTCAGACTCGATTCGTGCGCGGCGACCATGCGCCGCGCACGCGAGCGCGCGAGATTCCACGCGCGCCAATCCTCCCCCGGCGCAGCCGCGGGATGCGACCAACGATAGGAAACCGCGCGTGCCACATGGCAACGTTCCTCGCGGCTCAGAGCGGGCAACGCGGAGACGAGCGCGGGCACGGCGTCGGCGCTGAGGGAGGCGGCGTACTGCGCGTCGAAAGCACGCCCAGCCCGCGCGTGCCCGGCATTGGCGCGCACGATGTAAGCATCCGGGTTGAGCAGGTGTAAAAGTCCAAGCACGGCGAAGGCGGCGACGAGCGCGCCGCAGGCGAAACGTTCACGCGCGCCGACGACGAGCACCGTCCACGCGAACCACACGAAGACGAGGCCGAGCCAGAACATGAAAGCGGTGGTGTAAAGCCGTAGCTCCGTTAAGCCGTACTCGCTTTGATAAAGCCGCATGCGCGCGATGGCCGAAGCCATGATGACGAAGAGCAGCGCAATCTGCGTCCCGGCCAAGCAGCGAAAGAGACGCTGCGCCGCCGGGCGGTCCGTCCGCACGACGGCGTATGTGATGAGGAGCAGCGTCAGCGTCAGCCCCGCCACCCACGTCAACTCGAAGAATCCGCGCCGCGCATACTCGGCATACGTTAATTCCGTGATCGACATGACCCACGCCGCGCCGCCGAAGAAGTAGCGAATTTGCACGACGACGAAACAGGCGAACAGCACGTTGAGCATCCCGAGCACTATCCCGACCTCAACCGCGCCCAACGAAAATTTGTTCGAACCAGGCAGAGCCTGACCACACACTTCTTGCGCCCGCGCATCATCAACGCCGCCCGTTACCACGCTGCCGTTGACGCTGCTGCCGCTTGCCGTCGCCCCGTCATCGACAATGCTCGGCGGCTGCCGCTGCGTTTCGTGCGACTCGCTCGCGCGGGTCGCATCCGTTCCCGCCGTAGATGTTTCCCTCTTGTCAATGGTGATCGAAGTGTAGACGGCGGGCGCTGCGGCGTCGGGCGTCACGCCCTGCGCGTCATCCGCGAGCATCATGCCGCGCAGGAAGCCGCCCGTGAGCCAGGCGAACAGGAGCATCAAAAAGAGATGAGAGAACATCACGCCGGAATCAATTTGAAACGTATGCAGCATGATGCCTTCAAAGACCGCGTCGGCGGCCATGAAGAATGCGCCGAACAGCACGAGGAGCGGCACGGCGATGAGGAGGCCGCGCGCCGCCGCCCACATGTGGCGCATCACCCCGGTGCGCGGAATCGTGTGCCACTGCACGTCGTTGATGACGAGCGGTAAACTCGCGAACATCGCGTTCACCGCCGCGTGCCCCAACCCCGACGCGTAGTCGCTCAATCCGGCCAGCCGGATGCTGTGTCCGCGCGCACGCCACGCCAGGAGCGCAAACGCGACGCACAAGGCCAGCCCGTCTAAGAAGTTCAACGTCGACGAATCGCGCCACGCGAACGCCGCCGCAAAGAAGCAGATGGGCAGCAGCAACCACCCGCCGTCGCCGCGCCAACTCGCCTCCCGTCGTCCCCGACGCCCTTGCAAAACTGCCATCGCCGCCACCAGCGCGCCCGTCCACAACAGGACGTTCAATCCCCACGGCGTCTCGCGCAGCAATGCATCGCCCAACACGCCCAACAGCAATGCCGCTTCCAAGATGTTCAATCCCAACTTCGTTCGATTACACATACGCGCCCCCACCTGTAGTTGATTTACCCTTCCTTACACGTTCCCGACTCCAGCCCTTTCCAACATCCATCCGACGGGTGAAATTGATTTGCCCGATTCTTATTCTCAAGTTCCCGCCGTTCCGATTTTGCAAAGGTCTTTGTGTTATAAAGCACATGCGGAAAAAATTTTCAGCTTCGGCGTTCCCGCGCCATGTGAATGATCGATTCCATGTGGTCGAGGTAGCTCGCAAGGGCGCGGCGTCCGGCAATCGTCAGTCGATACTCGGTTTTCGGCGTGCGCCCGTCAAAAGATTTTTCGCAGGTGATGTAGTCGGCCTCTTCCAGTTTGCGTGCGTGGACGCTCAAGTTACCGTCCGTTGTTTTCAAAGCCGCTTTGAGTTCGTTGAACGTCAGCGATTGACTGCCGGCGAGCGCGCTGACGATGCCTAAACGCAGCCGCTCGTGGATCAGTCGGTCCAAATCAGCCGCATTGCGCACCGGCGCACCGCCGCCGCTCGCGCCCGCCTCGCTCCTGACGGGGCGCAGTAGTTCGCCCTGCTGCTGCGGCGAGCGCGTCTCGGCCCGCCCTTTTCGCGGGGCGTTTTTGAGTGCGGTTCCCTTAGCCACCGTGCCTCCTTGCGATGATCAAGCCGAAGGCGAGGTGCAGGCCGCCGAAGCCCGCCGCGAGAAAGAGATTGCCCCACGCCGCCGGACTGAACAGCGCGATGGTTCCGAAGAGCATGAAGCACAATCCCATGACGGGCACGATCCGCACCGAGAAGGCTCCGCCCGTGACGACGCCCGCGCCGTAGAGCAACAGCCAGATGGCGGGAATGATCTGCGTCAGCCCCGCGCGAAACAGCGCCGCCGTGAGCAGCGCGCCGACGAAGGCGGGCGGGGCGAAGTTCAGGGCGAGTTTGCGCCCCGGACTTGAGAGCAAAGGCAACTGCGCCGCGCGGGCTTTGCGTCGCATGGTCCAGCCGGAGATGACGAGCGAGAGCAGGGCTTCGACGAACCACACTAACAGCCATCCGCGCGCTGTCGTCTGCTGCGCCGCCGCCCACGATGCGCCGAGAGCCGAGAGGCCGATGCCGCATTGCCCCCAGCCGGAGACGGCAGTAAAAGATGATGAGTGCTCCATCGTCTCGCGGATGAAGCGCAAATTATCCATCGCCCGCGCGTGCAGGGCGGGCGGCTCATCCACTGCAATTGGACGCGGGCGTGAGAAGTTGACGACAGCCATAATGCGAACGATACGCCCGTTTGATAGTTTCGTCAAGTACTTTATATTGCAAAGCAGGGTATACTTAAAGCGGCGCGGATTTCACTCTTTCGCCCGTCGTTTGTTAGCATATGGAGCGTCTCACCTCCCGCCCAGCTTTGGCGCAGAAACGCACGAGACCGGAGGCGCATTTGCCTCTGTTGGCGTGTGTTTTATCGCGGCGGGAACGGGAGCGTTAAATTTAGTTCAAGGAGAGATAGAAGTTTTGCAGGATGAAATACTGCCGGCCGGGATCGCCTTCGTCGCTGAAGCAGAGGGCATCCGCGAGTACCGCCTCGCCAACGATTTGAAGGCGTTGTTCGTCGAAAACCGCGTCGCGCCGGTGGCGAGTCTGTGCGTGCTCTACAAAGTCGGGTCGCGCAACGAGGCCGTCGGCTACACCGGCTCGACGCATCTGCTCGAACACATGATGTTCAAGGGCACGCCCGCCTTCAACAAAGAGCGCGGCACGCAGATCGCCGCCACGCTCCAGAAGATCGGCGCGGACTTCAACGCGACGACGTGGTACGACCGAACCAATTACTTTGAGACTGTGCCGAGCGACCAACTCGAACTCGCTATTCGTCTCGAAGCCGACCGCATGCGCAACTCCTTCATCGCCGACGAAGATCGCCAATCGGAAATGACCGTCGTGCGCAACGAACTTGAGCGCGGGCAGAATGAACCCCTGCTCGTGCTCGACGAAGCCGTCTACGCCACGGCCTTTCGCGAGCACCCTTATCATCACCCGACCATCGGCTGGCGCGCGGATGTGGAAAACGTCCCGACAACTCGCCTCAAAGCCTTCTACGACACCTTCTATCATCCGAACAACGCGACCGTGATCGTGGTCGGCGATTTTGATCGCGCACGGACGCTTGAGTTGATCGACGAGCACTTCGGCGCGCTGCCCGCGACCGCAGAGGCCATCCCCGAAGTTTATACCGATGAACCGGCGCAACAGGGCGAACGTCGTTTGACGATCAAGCGCGCGGGCGAACTCGCCCTCGTGCAGATCGCTTACCACACGCCCGCCGTGCTCGGCCAACTGAGCGTGCTCTCGAACGCGCGACTCGCCGAACGCGCCGCTCATCCGCCTGCGGAGAACGATATTTATCCGCTCGTCGTTCTCTCGGCGGCGCTGTCGAGCGGCGTCACGAGTCGCCTCTATCAAGCCTTAGTCGAGACGGAACTCGCCGTCAGCGTCACGACCAACTGCGATCAATTTCGCGACCCCGGTCTCTTCAACGTGTACACGACCGTCAGTCCCGGCGGCGACCCGCGCGCGGTTGAAGCGACCATTCTCGCAGAGTTGGGGCGTGCGGCGGAGGAGCATCTGCCGGAGGCGGAGGTGGAGAAGGCGAAGCAGCAGATCATCGCGCAGGTTGCCTACAATCGCGACGGCACCGCGAACATCGCCTCGCAAATATCGGAGGCCGAAGCCGTGGCCGACTGGCGTTTCTACAAAGACTATGCCGCCAACATCGCGCGAGTCACGGCTGCCGACTTGCGGCGCGTCGCCCGCGCTTACCTCACCGAAGACAACCGCACCATCGGCCACTTCATCCCGAAGGCGACAGCCAACAACAGCGACGAGACGGACGGCGCAGGGTCGAACGGAGCGAGCGGGTCATGACAAAACCTCTTTGCGCCTTTGGGTTTTCTTCTTTGCGCCTTTGCGGGAAAAAGCATTTCCCGCAAAGGCGCAAAGTTAACAACGAAGGCGCGTAGGGTTGAGTAATGGCTCGTGGTTTTGGAATCTTCTTATAAAGTTTTTGTCGGACGGAGTGTGGAAAATGGTCAGATCGGAAAGCGACAAACAGGAAGTGAAGGCGGGCGGGAGCACGACGCCGCGGGCGTTGGAGCAGCAATTGCTCGCGCCGCGCGGCGATAAATCTTCGGATGCCGCCGGAGCGAACACGCCCGCGAGTGTGACGCGCTCGAACTTCGCGTCGCACGTCGCGCGTACCGAACTTCCGACGGGCGCGACGCTCCTCGTGCTTGAGAATTGTGCAACGCCGACCATCTCCCTGCGCGGTTCCCTGCGCGCCGGTTCCTACTTCGAGCGGCGCGACAAACCCGGCCTCGCGCGCATCGTCGCCGACATGCTCGAACGCGGCACATGCACGCGCACCAAATTCCAACTCGCCGGAGACCTCGAATCCGTCGGCGCGCAACTTGAATTCTCCGCTGACCCTTTCGCGGTGGAGATCGCCGGGCGCGCGCTCGCCAAAGATTTACCGCTCCTCGTCGGCGCGCTCGCCGAACAATTGCGCGAACCAGCGTTTCCTGTTGACGAACTGGAGAAGCTGAAGCAACAAATTATCGCCGCCATTCAGGAGCAACAATCAAACACGCGCTTCCGCGCCTACGAAAAGTTTTCCCAACTCGTCTACGATCCGGCCAATCCCTTTTATCTCCCCGCCGGAGATGATTTGAGCAAAAGCATCGACTCGATCACGGTCGCGGACGTGCGCCGTTTCTACGACGAACGCTACGGCGGGCGGTCGCTCGTCCTCTCCGTCGTCGGCGACGTGCGGGCGGATGAAGTGCAAAGATTGTTCACGGAAGCCTTCGGGGAATTCGCCGGGCCGGAGAGCGTGGAGGTCGAGGTGAGCGACCCAGCATCGCCGGAGGCGGCGCGGCGCGAGATCGTCTGGCTCAAGGAGAAGGCCAACGTCGATGTCTTGCTCGGCTCGGCTGCCCCCTTGCGCCGCGACGCGCGGGATTATTACGCCGCCACTCTTGCCAACAGCGCGCTCGGCGAATCGACGCTCTCCTCTCGGCTCGGCTTGCAGGTGCGCGACCGCGAAGGCTTGACCTACGGCATCGGCTCGCGTTTTCGTGCGCCGTCGCTCGCCGCCGGCCCGTGGTACATCGCCGTCTCCGTCAATCCGGGCAATGTCGAGAAGGCGGTCAATTCCGCCCTCGCGGTGTTGCGCGACTACGTTGAGAACGGCATGACCGCCGACGAACTCGCCGATGAAAAATCATCTGCCATCGGCTCGTTCAAAGTCTCGCTCTCGACCAACGGCGGGTTGGCCGCCGCCCTCTGGAACGCAGAATTTTTCCGGCTCGGCGCTGACTATCTCGACCGCTTCCCCGATTTCATCCAGGCCGTCACGCTCGCAGAAGCCAACGCCGCCATTCGCAAATACTTCCGCCCCGACCATCTCACCATCGTCATCGCCGGAGATTACGAAGCGGGTGCGCTGCCGACGGCGCAAGTCTGAATCGTCAGGAATTCGGCTCCCCATTGTGTTAATCTGTGCTCGCCGCGAAGAGCGGGTGAGCCCGATTGATGACGCCTCGCTCTGCTCGAACATTAAACGAGGACATCGAAATATGCGACGACGCGAAGGCGACGGCTGCCCCGTAGCGGGCGCGTTACAGGTGGTCGGCGACAAATGGACGCTCCTCATCGTGCGCGATCTCGCGCGCACGCCGCGCCGCACGAGCGAACTCATCGCCGCCCTTCATCCCATCAGCAGCCGCACCCTCGTCGGACGACTCCGCGATATGGAAAAAGATCATCTCGTCGAGCGCCGCGACTACGGCGGCAGCCCGCCGCACGTCGAGTACGCCCTGACCGCGCGCGGCAAACTCCTGCTCCCCGTGCTCGAAAGTTTACGTCGCCTCGGCGAGACGCTCGGCTGCAACGAATGCGAAGACCGCCGCGCCCATCTCGGCGACTACTGCGATGCCTGCCCTCACAGACACGAACGCGAACACTCACCTACTCCTTCACGCCGCGAGCGCGACGATTCAATCGTGTTGCTGTAACTGAGCGTTCCTCTTGACCCGGCGCACCGCTAAGAAATCAGAGGTTTGCCGTCAGCCTTCGACGCGACAGGCTCAAGGTGGTCGGCGAAGTGTGACGGTCAGGATTTATGTTGACAGAGATTTTCTTCAATCCTAAAATATCGCTGCTCAGAATCCCCTACAATCGTAACAGTGCTGGTAACACATTTTCCTCATCGTGGTGGTGTCGAACCTGACGGCAGCGATTCTCATTGTCCTACCGTCAGAATCAATATCACCTGTGTAACTTGTCTTACCTGTTAGTCCCAACTCTCTTCTCATCAGGAGGTCTCACATGAATAGAAAATACGCGACTCTTGGTCTCTGCATCGCAGCCTTAGCGGCGGGCGTGCTTGCGGCAGGGCAGCCACACACATCATCACAGCACGCGCCGGAGCGCGCACTTGAGCCGAACGCACGTCAACAGTCCGGCGATGTGCCGGAACATATCGTCTACCGGATGTTCCTGCGCCAGATTTTCAACAACCAACAACAAGCCGAAAAAGCGGAGGCGCGCGGCGACCAACGGGCCGCTCACGCCTGGCAACATCACTATGAAGATGCGGAGTTAGGCGAAGAGCAAATGCGCGCTCTCACTCGGATCGCGACCGGGTGTGAACAAGAGGTCAAGGAGGCGGTGCAAGCGTACATGGAGAAATTCAACCGCTAAGGTGCTCGCGCGTGACCCAGGAAACGTTGATCAATAACACACGAAGGGCACTAAGGAGGATGTCGAACTCCTTAAATGCCCTTCGCATCTTCGCAGTTTTTTCTCAACTGCCTTAATCTCCGACCGATGCGCCTTCGGCTTCCGAGTCGGGTTTGTTCGAGATGACTTCGCCGTCGGGCATGATAATCGATTCGTGGTCGGCGGTGACGATCTCGCCCGCTATCGTGATCTCTTCGCCGGTCAGGACGGGGACGGGGAGATCGTCGAGGAAGCGTTCGGCGTCGATGGCGGCCATGCAGCCTGTGCCCGCCGCTGTGATGGCCTGACGGTAGAAGGAATCCTGTACGTCGCCGCAGGCGAAGACGCCGGGGATGTTCGTCGCCATCGTGCGCCCGTTGGTCTTGAGGTAGCCGACTTCATCCATTTCGAGCCAGCCTTTAAACATATCGGTGTTCGGCTTGTGGCCGATGGCGATAAAGACGCCTTCGCAATCGAAGGCGCTCTCTTCATGCGTCACGTTGTCGTAGAGTCGCACGCCCGTCACGCCGGTTTCGGGCGCGCCGAGAATTTCTTTGACATCGGTGTTCCAGATAAAATTAATCTTCTCGTTTTTATGCGCCTTGTCCTGCATGATCTTCGAGGCGCGCAAATGGTCGCGCCGGTGGATGACTGTGACGCTGGAAGCATAGCGCGTGAGGAAAGTCGCCTCTTCCATCGCCGTGTCGCCGCCGCCGACGACGACGATCTTTTTGCCTTTGAAGAAGAAGCCGTCGCAGGTGGCGCAGGCCGAGACGCCCAAGCCGCCGAGGCCGTGCGGCGCGGGCGCTTCGCCGGGAATGCCGAGCCACTTGGCCGACGCGCCCGATGCGATGATCAACGTTTCGGTTTTGACCGTGTGGTCGGCGGTGTGGAGCGTGAAGGGGCGCGCGGAGAGATCAACTTTGTCGATCCAGGTGATGAGGAACTCCGTGCCGAAGCGTTCGGCCTGCGCGCGAAACTGCTCCATCAGTTCCGGCCCTTGAATGCCTTTGGCGAAGCCAGGATAGTTCTCCACTTCAGTCGTGATCGTCAGTTGCCCGCCGGGTTGCGGACCTTCGATGACGAGCGGTTTCAAGTCTGCGCGGGCCGCGTAGATCGCCGCGGTCAGTCCTGCCGGGCCGGAGCCAATAATTACCACTTCTTTGTGCAGTGTGTCGTGTGTCATCTAATTATTTAAGTGCTCTCCTTGATGAGTGTTTGCGCGTCGGCGGCGCGGGTACGCGAAGCATTTTGCTTGTAGCCTTTTCGCTTGCGCGTATAGTATAACTCTCTGCGCTGGATGTAGTCGAATCAGACCATTAAAGAGCGCGGCACGGACGAAGCGCCCCTTCGTCGCCCCTGCAACGCGCAATAAGAGACCTTGGACTCACCGGGAACGAACACAATCGCTAAGCCTCTAATTGAAACCATCGCCGTGCTCGGCGCGGGCACGATGGGGCACGGCATCGCGCAGGTGGCCGCGCTCGTCGGCTATCGCGTCATCCTGCGCGAGGTGGAGAAAGAATTTCTCACGCGGGGCTTGCGCGCGATTGAAGCGAATCTCGACAAAGGCATCCGGCGCGGCAAGGTGACGGAGGACGAGCGCGACCTCGTCTTGCAGCGCATCCGCGGCGCGGTGAGCCTGAAGGAAACGGCGCACGCCGATCTCTTCATCGAAGCCATTCCCGAACGCATGGAGTTGAAGCGAGAGACGATCCGCGAAGTTGAGCAGATCGCGGAGAAAGATTTCATCTTCGCGACGAACACCTCTTCGCTCTCGATCACGGAGATGGCGCGCGGCGCGGCTCACCCGGAACGCATCGTCGGGATGCACTTCTTCAATCCCGTCCATCTCATGCGCCTCGTCGAGATCGTCGTCGGCGGTGAGACGAGCGAGGAAACGGTTGAAGTCGCGCGACGGGTCGGCCAGCGGATGAAGAAGGAGCCGATCACGGTGCGCGACGTGCCGGGTTTTGCCTCGAGCCGTCTGGGCGTGGCCTTAGGGTTGGAGGCGATGCGGATGTTGGAGCAGGAGGTGGCGAGTGCAAAAGATATAGATACGGCGATGGAACTCGGATACAATCATCCGATGGGGCCGCTGCGTCTGACCGATCTCGTCGGCCTTGATGTGCGTCTGAGCATCGCCGAATACCTCCATCGCACGCTCGGCGCGGAAACTTTCCGCCCGCCCGAAATTCTGCGGCGCATGGTCGCCGAAGGGCGTCTCGGCAAAAAAAGCGGCGAAGGTTTTTATAAGTGGAACGACTGAACAGTTTTCGGTTTTCCGTTTTCAGTTTGAGCGAACGATTGCCTTAACTGAAAACGGAAAACCGAAAACTGAAAACTTCTCATGACGATGCAGACCAACGAAGAGAGACGTTTTGCCTTGCGCATGGCGCTGCGGCTGCCCATCGTCGTCTCCGGGCGCGCGGAGGACGGCGCAGCGTGGAGCGAGCCGACCGAGACGGACGATATTTCCACCACCGGCTCGCTCTTTCATCTCAATCAGAAAGTCACGCGCGGAGAACAACTCTACCTGCGCGCCCATCGTCCCGACGGCGCTCCCATCGAAGTTACCGCCCGCGTCGTGCGCATCGCCTCGGCCATTTACGGCACGGCGCGCATCGGCGTCTCCATCCTCGAACCCACGGAAAACTGGCTCCGTCTCTTCGTCTCCTGGGTCGCCGACGATCAGGCTCCGCCGGAAGAACAATAAATTAGTGACGGATGACAGGTAGCCGGTGACAGGATGAAAGACAGTTTTCCTGTCACCGGCTACCTGTCATCCGTCATGAGGAGAAAATATGTCGCAATCATACAAAACCTTATTAGTCGAGCGGCGCGGGCGCGTCGCTATCATCACCATCAATCGCCCGGAGAAGCGCAACGCTTTGAATATCCAGACGCGGGAGGAAGGCGCAGCGGCGCTCGAAGAGTTGCGTGAGGACGAGTCGGTTCGCGTCGTGGTTTTTACGGGCGCGGGCGATAAGGCCTTTATCGCGGGCGCAGACATCGCGGAGTTTGCCGGGCGCACCGCCGTCTCCCAACGCGACGTGATGACGGGGCGTTCGCTTTTCACCGCGATTGATACTTTCCCGAAACCCGTCATCGCCATGATCAACGGCTACTGTCTCGGCGGCGGCTGCGAACTCGCCCTGGCCTGCGATTTGCGCATCGCCAGCGAGAGCGCCGCTTTCGGCCAACCGGAAATCAACCTCGGCATCATCCCCGGCGGCGGCGGCACGCAACGGCTCACGCATCTCGTCGGCGAAGGCAAAGCGATGGAGTTGATTTTGACGGGCGAGATCATCAACGCGCAGACGGCTTACAGTTACGGTCTGGTCAATATGGTCGTCCCGGCGGAAGAACTCGAAGCGAAGACGATGGAGATCGCGAACCGCATCGCGGAGAAAAGTCCGGTCGCGTTGCGCATGGCGAAAGAGGCCGTCAAGACCGCCTCGCGCGCAACGCTCGACGAAGGCTTGCGCCGCGAGATCGACCTCTTCGCTCTCTGCTTCTCCAGCGCCGACAAGGACGAAGGCGTCAACGCCTTTCTCGAAAAGCGCAAACCGGAATTCACCGGACGCTGAGATGAATGTTGCCTCGCTTGAGTATTACGACGAAGGCACATGAGAGTAGCGCGATCACCGGCGGGCATTCTGCTTGCGGCAGTTGGCGGCGTCAGTCAATGACTGCCGGGCCGCTTATCATCGCACCGCGCGCGGCGGTCGTGTCATCACCGTGAGGGCGTCATCTGTGAAGCGCCTGATGTGTGTGTGGCGCATCAGCGGCGTCCTCGCGTTTCTGATGATGCGCGTGTGCCGCTGCATTCTTCACGACGCATCGTCGGGTGTAATTAAAAGTGGGACTCAAGGATAATGACTTTCACTAAGCAGCGAAAGTGGAGGTCAGACATGTCAAATTCCAGCGACGGTTTAGATGAGCGAACTAAAAGGTTCATCGCAAAGCTACA
>JBPCIP010000210.1:0-8950 GCA_051006195.1 Pyrinomonadaceae bacterium | reverse complement strand
GTGGAAACAAAAAGAAGAAAAAAAAAGAAACCGACAACTGGAAGGGGGAGGCGCGGCCCCGGCCGCCCCTCCCCTTCATCACTTAAATCGAAACACACGAGATTAGGACAGCCGGAAAAACACGAACCACGAAATTACACGAAATGACACGAAGCAAAATACACGAAATTCGTGGTCATTTGTTTCGTATGACTTTGCGGATTATTGCTTCTCTCGTGTCCCAATTTCGTGTGTTTCGACTTAGCGCATTCACCCTTGACGTAACGACGCGAGCGTTCGCCCGAATTTAAAATGCCTCGATCAACGCCCCCAAGTCGGCCTGCGCGAGGTCGAGCGTAATCTGCACGTCGTTGCCCTGCGCGCCGATCTTCGTGTTGTCCACAACGCCTTGCAAGGGGCGCGCGCGGACGACGGGCATCTGCGAGATGAAGAGGGGCGCGAGTTGCTTCAAGCCCGCGATGGTCGTGCTCAAAGTCTGCGCTGCGCCCGCGTTCTCGGTGCGCAAAACGGTCAACATGTTGAATCCGCGCTCCGTCGTGCCGAGCGTGCTGTAGAACTGCCGGATGGAGGCGATGCTCTGCGAGATGGAACGATTGCCGAGATTGAGGTTTTGGGTGAGCGACGGCGGGACGTTGCCGCCCACGGCGACGACGGCATTCGCGTCGCGCGTCACGAGCGACATGATCTCAGGCGAGATGCGACCACGACCCGCGCCCGCGTCAATCGCCGCGCGGACTCGTTCGAGTTTGCCGATGGCGAGCGTATTTGCGTCGAGCGCGGAGACGGCCAGTTCCGTCACCCGCAAATTGAGCAGCCCGAGCAACTTCACCTGATCGTTGATGTTGAAGACATGGATGGTCTTGCCCGCGTGCTTCTGTTCCTGAAGCCGGTCGTTCGACGCGATGCGCGCGGCGGCCATGAGCGCGGCGGCGTTGAAAGTCCCGCGCGCGATGGCGACCGTCTCAACTAACGTCTTGCCTGTCGCCGTCTGTGCGTAGCTGACGCCGACGGCGACGCGGTCGAACGAACGCGCGTCGAGTCCGGTGCGCGTTTTGAATTTATCGATCTCCGCGTTGATGCGCGCCAGTTCCGCCGGATTGTTGTTGTAGGCGCGCGGCAGAACCTCGGTCAACAAACGCCGCACGTCAACGGTCATCACCGCGTCCGAAGCCGGTAGCGCCGCGAGCGCGTTCGTCGCGGCTGCTTGCGCGTTCGCCGGAGACGCCGCCGCCGCTGCTGCTCTCGCTGTGGTAGCGGTGCGGCTCGCTTGCGCCCTCGTTGTTGATGTCGTCGCGGCGGAAGCGATTGCCGCCGCCAATGTCAAAACGTAAAAATATTTTCTCATAAAAACAAACACGCCTTTCCGTCCCGGTTGAAAAAAGGACGACCCGCTGCCGGTCGTCCGGTGGAAATTAAAATTTGCGGAGAGAGAACTAACTTCCGATGCTCCGCGCGCCGCCGCAGTTGGCTCGCCGCCGCTCGCAACGACGGTCACACAACGTTAACAGACGTTCCCGCCCCGAAAAACGCTACAAGCCATTTCCGACTTCAGACTTCGTATCAATCGACTGCGGCGTTGGTCAACGAATTTAGGGGATTTGTCGGGAGCGGGATGCGCGCGATTGTAAGGGGGGCGAGCCACCGGGGACGGAAATCTGCTTGGGCGCGCCGACTTAATTGATGGCGTCCGTGTCGCCGCCATCGCGTCTGACGCGCACCGCCTCCGCTTTCCTGTGCTGCGTGTAGAGCAATTCGGTCGTTCCCGCCGTGACGGAGTTGACCGCAGAGCGCGGGGGCAATGCAGCAGGCTCTACGCCGGGAATTGTCTGCATGCGGCTTCTCGGTGGCGCTCGCTGTTCTTCTCGGTCGGATTTAAGGGCGGAGTTCAAACGATTCCAGGCGAACCGCCCGACCAGGAAATTGCACAGGCTGAGGATGCGCATGAGGCAGATCAAGATTCCGAGAGCCTTCGGCGTCACTGTGCCTTTGAGGGCAAAAACGATCCAAGTGACATCCGGCCCACGCTTGGGTCTCCGACTTTATCATCCCCCGCCTGTGGATTCACCTTCACCTCAAAAGTCCCGCTCGCATGCTTCGTCACGATTGCCTCCTTCCGGTCCCTCTTTGAAACCGGCGAATGAATTTGCGTGCCCGCCAAAGAGCCGAAGCCGAGGAACAGGCAGAGACCCGCGATGACCCCGACTCCCGCGCGCGATTGGTTTTTCATACTTACTTTGTTCCTTCCGGGTACGCCTAATGCATGAATTAATCCCCGTGCAGGGCATAAAGATCAAGAGCATCTGGAAATGTCGGCAGACGGCAACGAAGTGCAACGAGGCGCGCTCTGTTGAATGCCTGCGGAAGAAGGGGGCGGCGTTCGTCTCAGCGACGGCGTGGGGTCAGGAAATCGCTTGACACGAACATCTCAGTTCGCTTGTTCGGCGCGGCGTAGGATTGACTACTGCGCGTGATAGCCTGACTCACGACAACCAGAATTGCCTCTTCTTCCAAAGCTGCAAAAGCGGCATCCTTGAGTTTATCCGCATAAGCCGAGACAATCTCAAAATTCTCTTCAAAGGTGTAAGGCGTGTCCGTGTAAATCAGATTGACACGGTCTTGAATCGGCGAGCCAGCCTGCGAAAGATAACTGCCGTCAAGCCCGCGAATAATTGTGCAACCGCCAAAGGTATAGGTGAATTCATGCGTCAACGCGCTCAACAAATCCTGATAAGCAGCGCGCGGCAGATCGGGCAGATAAACCTCAATTCTTGCCTTTTCTGACAGTGGCAATGAATTGCTCCTTTCGCTTCTCAAACTCTCGCGTCCGCTTCAGTGATTCTTTAGCCGATAACTTTAATCGCGGCGGACGCTCAATCTTAAGCTCTTTCAAATCTTTCAACCCTCTCGCCATATTTACCTCCAAAACCAATGATGCCGTCCGGCTTTCAGCATGGTAGCACAGGGAACTTTTGAGCTTAACTTACATGCTTCCAGATAACATGCTTATGTGAGTGTGTTATCTGAAAACATTCGGACCCATATCTTCATACTCGTTCGACCAGTAGTGCGAGGCCGAGACCGCCGCTGACGCAGAGGGTGGCGAGGCCGAGGCGGGCGCGGCGTTTGTGCATTTCGTGGAGGAGCGTGGTGGTGATGCGCACGCCCGTGCAGCCGATGGGGTGGCCGAGGGCGATTGAGCCGCCGTTGACGTTTAAGCGCGCGGCGTCGAAGTTCAATTCGCGGTCGCAGGCGATGACTTGCGCGGCGAAAGCTTCGTTGAGTTCGACCAGATCGATGTCGGCCATCGTGAGATTTTGTCTGTCGAGCAGAGCGCGCACGGCGGGGACGG
This sequence comes from Pyrinomonadaceae bacterium, assembly GCA_051006195.1. Lineage (GTDB taxonomy): Bacteria > Acidobacteriota > Blastocatellia > Pyrinomonadales > Pyrinomonadaceae > JAIVJZ01. Next base: position 5,601 of record JBPCIP010000210.1, on the reverse strand, counting down.
GGCCGATGCCCATGATCTCAGGGGCAACTCCGGCGATCTCGTAATCAAGGATACGCGCCACAGGTGCGTCGCCGCCGCCGGTCGTCGCCGCCAAAGTCTCTTCGTCTGCGACGATGATGGCAGCCGCGCCGTCCGTGATGCCGGAGGAATTGCCCGCCGTCACCGTGCCGTCTGTTGAGGCGAAAACGGGCGCGAGTTTGCGCAGGCTCTCAAGCGTCGTCGTGGCGCGCGGGTGCTCGTCGCGCTCTAAGGTGAGCGGTTCGCCGCGCCGCCCCTTGACCCGGACGGGCGTGAGTTCCGCATCGAAGCGGCCTGAGCCAATCGCGGCGGCGGCGCGTTGTTGCGAACGCAGGGCGAAGGCGTCCTGCTCGTCGCGCGTGATCTCGTACTGGCGCGCGAGGTTCTCGGCGGTCTCGCCCATGATGAGGCCGGAGAGCGGGTCGAGGAATCCGTCGCGGTACATGCCGTCCACTAGTTCGAGGTGTCCCATCTTCATCCCCCAACGCGCGCCTTCGGCGAAGTAGGGCACGCGCGACATGTTCTCTACGCCGCCCGCGAGCACGGCGCGGGCGCGTCCGAGCATGATCTCCTGCGCCGCGAGGATGATCGCTTTCAAGCCCGAACCGCACGCTTGATTGACGGTGAAGGCCGGCACTGTGTCCGGCGCACCCGCGCGATAACCGATCTGGCGGGCGAGGTTCGGCCCCGTGCCCGCCTGCCGCGCCGCGCCCCAGATCACTTGCTGTATCGCGTCCGGCTGGAGGCCAGCGCGCTTGAGACTTTCCGTGGCCGCCGTCGCACCCAACTCCGCCGCCGTCACCCCGGCGAGCGCGCCGCCGAAACGACCGATGGGCGTCCGCACCGCCCCGACCAGATAAATATCTTTCATTGCTTCACTCTCTGAATTAAGATTCGCCGACAAGTGACAGGATAATAGCTTGTCCTTTAAGCAGATTCCAAAACGACGCGAGAACATCCAACCCTCTATGAGCATCTTTGCGTGAGATTAGTTTCTCGCAAAGGCGCAAAGAAGAAAAGGCAATGTGAATTTGTTCTCGCTCTTAAGTTGCCGCTCATCATACGGCGCGGTCTTCGCTGATGAAAATCCTCACAAAGTTAGATGACAGGGAAGCCGCGCGGCGTCGGCTCGCAGACATCCTTGATGCGCGGGGCGAGTGGTTTTGCTCGGAGACGCGAGAAGGCGCAAGCGTGCCGCTCATCAAAGGCGACTGGGAAATCGAGACTGCGCACGGGGCGTTGCATTTCTCTTACCGGACAGAGCGGGGCGTGCGCGTGTGGCGCGTGGCGCATTGGGAATGGACAGGCGAACGCCTGCTCATCATTGTCTCGCGAAGGATGGGCGCGGAGCGCGCGACGCTGGAACTCGTCCCGCGCGCCTCCGTGCATGAGAGCCTCGCGGCGGTGGCGGCAGCGCGGCGCGCGGCGTGCGAGCAATTGGCCGCGCTCGTGCGTGATTCGTTGCAAAACGCCACAATCGAGCGCGTGAGTTTGAGCCTGGGCGCAAGACGTTCGGAGCCGGGTCGTTATGCGCGGATTCTGTTACGGCGAGAGCGGCGAGAGTTGATGGCGGTGACGGGCGCGGTCGTTGCGCTCGGCGCGCATGAGGTGAACGCTTTTCTGGCGTCGGCTTTGCTGTGGTGGCTGAAGCTCGGCGAAAAATCGAAACCGGAGCGCGGGCGCAAGTTGTGGTTAGTTGTCGCACCTGAATTAACAGAAGAGACTGCCGGGTGTCTGTCGCTGCTGCGTGCGGAGGTGCAGCGCGAGATCAAATTGTACGAGACGGGCGCGCAATGGCGGACGTTCGCGCCCGTCGCGCTGCCTGAACTTCAGCAAATTCTCGACCGCACCGTGCGCTTTCTGCCTCCGTCACGCGTCGAACCGGGCGAGACGGCGACGCGCATCGTCGCGCTTGCGCCGGAGGCTATTGACGTGGTGCGGGCGCGGCGTGGCGAGACGCTCAGGTTTCACGGGCTGGCTTTTGCCCGCGTGCGCCGCATGTTGAATCATGAACATGTGTGGTTCGGCGTCGGCCACGCGCCGCCCGTTTTGCTTGATGCGGGCAACTGGCGGCAACTGGCAAAACTCATCGACCAACTCGGCGAACACCGATGCGCGGAGGCGAGCGACGCGCGGCACGCTTTATACCGCGCCGCGCCGGAAAGTTGGCTCGAATCGCTGCTCCGGCGCGACATCACGCGCCTCGATCCGGGGCTGCGCCTCGCGCCGCTGCACGCGCAGTTTCGCACCGCGCGTGATGGTCGCGCGAGCGGCGGGCGTCCCGTCGATCTGCTGGCGCTCAGACGCGATGGGCGGCTCGTCGTCATCGAACTGAAAGTATCGGAAGATGCCGCGCTCCCCTTGCAGGGCGCGGATTACTGGCGGCGCATCTCCGCTCATCATCGCGCCGGTCACATCCGGCGGGCGCGTTTGTTTGAAGAGGCTGAAATTTCGGATGACGCGCCGCTCGTCTATCTGGTCGCGCCGCTGCTGCGCTTTCATCGCGCCTTCCAGACGCTCGCGCGCCTCATCTCGCCCGACATCAAAATGTACCGCTTTGACCTCAACGAAGACTGGCGCGCGGGCGTGCGCGTCGTCAGGCGTTCGCGCGTCAATTGAAATTTGACCGTCGCATTGCTAGTGAGTAAAATGGCGCGTGAGTACACGAACTCTCACCAGTGCTGCTGTGGGTGCGCGGATATTAACTTCGCTCTTCACTTCGTCCGATTGAGGTAAGCACAAGCCAAGCATCTGCGCGTCCCGGATGCCTCTCTCAAACGTATCCTGCAAGTAAGGAAGATGCCTACAAAATGAATTTCACCTCGCGCTCCCTTGCACGCCCTCTGTGGGTGTTGAGTTTCGCTTTCTTTATCTGCTTCGCGCCCCAATTTGCTCCGGGTGCGCTGGCGGCGCAGCTTGATATTGCCGGGCCTGCGGGCAGCGGCGCGTTCGGCACGTCGGTCGCAGTGCTGCCTTTTTCAACACCACCGAACGGCTCGACGCGGTCGGGCCGACAACGGAACTCAATCTTCTCTTCAAAGAAGGTTCCGGCTATGGTCCCGTGACGGCAATAGGGCGGCAGCACAGCTTTCTCCGGAGCCTTCGCTCCGGTACGCCGAGAGACACTGACAGCAATGAAAGCGATTTTCTCTATGTTGACACGCAGGTGGACACGCAGGGCGGCGTCAATGCGTCTGCCGGCCAGCAACTCGGCGCGCCGGGGCCGGAAAACTCCCGCAGCGCCATTCAACGTAACGGCACCATCAAGGCATCGCTCATCGAACCACAAGTGGGTGCGACGCTGCCGCCCAACCGCCTCCGCGACGGCGCGGCGACTGGGTCGAACGCCGCCTTCGGCACGCTCGAAATACGTCGCCGCTTCACCAACCGAACGACGGCAACCGTCAACTTCCTGCGTTTCCGCGTGGCCGATATCACAACGCTCGGCACGCCGAACACGGGCGGGGCACAGGCCGATTTGCGCTGGCTCGACAGCACGGATATAGAGGTGACGACCAGTCGCGGTGTGTTAACGGTCAAGGGCACAGTGGTCGAGACGCCTCCGGGGCAACCTCACAACGGGGGCCTTAATTCGAGCGGGATGGTCGTGCCGGTCGCCTCGATCATCAGGGGCGCGTCGATTGACGTGCGCATCGTGCTCGGCGTGCAGCAAAACGGTAGCTTCCGCTTCCTGCTCAACATCGAAGCGCTAGAGCAAACTAATGCGCAAACAGAAACCAAGATTTCGGGTTTGAAAGGGAAGCCGAAGCGGTAGTAAGAAGGTAAGTTGGAAAAGCCGGAAGGGTGCAGCAGGAAAACTAACCGTTGCTGCACCCTTCCGGCATTTCGCGCGTCGTCTTTTGCGCAAGCCGTGGTTTACTTGTTGCTCATGCTGACGATGTCGTCTTTCGCCGGTTCGCTGCTGGTGCAGATGCCCGCGACGCGCATGCGGAACTCGTCCGGGTTCGACGCGCCGCGCAAGGCTTCTTCCAGCGTAATGAGATCGGATTGGAAGAGATTGAAGAGGGACTGGTCGAAAGTCTGCATGCCGTATTGCGACGTGCCGGCGGCGATGACATCGCGGATGAGCGGGGTCTTTTCTTCGTTGGCGATGTAATCGCGGATCGTGCCCGTCGAGATCATGATCTCGGCGGCGGGCACGCGCCCCACACCGTTCGCGGCGCGCACGAGACGCATCGAGATGACGGCACGCAGGATGCCAGCGAGTTGCAGGCGCACGCTCTTTTGCTGGTGCGGCGGGAAGGAGGAGACGATGCGCGTGATGGTTTCCGTCGCGTCGAGCGTGTGGAGAGTGGAGAGGACGAGGTGGCCGGTTTCGGCGGCGGTCAAGGCGGTCTCAATCGTCTCGTGGTCGCGCATTTCGCCGACAAGGATCACGTCCGGGTCTTGCCGGAGCGCGCCGCGCAGGGCTTCGGCGAACGAGCGCGTGTCCACGTCCACTTCACGCTGCGTGATGAAGGATTTCTTGTCGCGGTGAAGAAACTCGATGGGGTCTTCGATGGTGACGATATGGCCGCTGCGCGTGGAGTTGATGTGGTCGATGAGGGCGGCGAGCGTCGAGGATTTGCCGGAGCCGGTCGCGCCGGTGATGAGGATGAGTCCGCGCTGCTCGTTCCCGACCAATTCGGCGACTGGCGGCAGACCGAGTCCCGTGATCGTCCGCACCGTGTCGGGGATGACGCGCAAGACCATGCTGACCGTGCCGCGCTGCTGAAAGACGTTGGCGCGAAAACGCCCGACGCCGGAGAGACCGTAAGCGATATCCACTTCGGAGATTTCTTTGAAGCGTTGTTTCTGGCGGTTCGACATCATCGAAAAAGCCATGTCGAGCGTGTCGTCCTGCGTGAGTCGCGGCGCGTTGATAACCGGCTTCAGTTCGCCGTCCACGCGCATGACGGGAAACGAACCGGCTTTGATATGCAGGTCGGACGCGCCGCACGCGGCCACGCCTCGCAGGAGATCATCAATCTTAACTGGCATAAATTGAGAAAGGAAAATCTCGTCGGGTCGCATTCTTAGGAGACCGCCCTTAGCCTAAAGGTACAAGCGGACGCCTGAACGAGCGTGTTATAGCCATTTGCAATTGCATGTGGCCGGGAGCGCGGGCATATTGCCCGCCAACGCACCGCGAGGTGCGTCCCGGCCTTCGCGCTCGCGCGCTCACGGCGGACAGGATGTCCGCGCTCCCGGTTTAGCGTAGCCACATGCAATTGCAAACGGCTATAGTCTGTTACGCCCCGTTAGAAATAATGAAAACGCCGGGCTGGCTTGCGGAATGTACGGAGGGAATGTGCGTCGCGGGAAAGGTGCGCCACTCCGGAGACGCCAAAATCATTCTAGCGACCACAGGCAAGACAGTCAATCTTTAATCCCCGCGAAATGGAATATACCCGCCACGCCAAAAGCGGGGGGGAGGAAAACTCCGTCGCCCCCCCTTTTGCCCTGGCGGGTATATGCCATTTCGCGGGGATTAAAGATTGACTGTCTTGCCTGTGGTCGCTAGAATGATTTTGGCGTCTCCGGAGTGGCGCACCTTTCCCGCGACGCACATTCCCTCCGTAC
>JBPCIP010000209.1:0-7152 GCA_051006195.1 Pyrinomonadaceae bacterium | reverse complement strand
CTGGAGCAACTCAAGGCCGAGGGCGTGCCCGATGGGGTGATTCTTGTCATGCTGAATGCGTCCGGTGCGACGACTGCGCCGGACACGGCTGCCCCGCCTGCTGCTGCTGTCGCGTCGCCGCTGCTGGAGACTCTCCGTGTAAAACTTCCGCAGGGCACGCCGCTCGACGTTGAGATGGCTTACGCGATCAGTTCGCAGGAGGTGCGGGCGGGCGAGTTGATCAGCTTTCGCGTGGTCAACCCGGTGTTGGTGGACGGAGTGGTAGTCATCGCCGTGGGCGCGACGGCGACGGGGCGCGTCGTGAAAGCGAGCCGGGGCGGGCACTGGGGACGCGCCGGGCGCATCGCATGGACGATGCAGGATGTGACCGCCGTGGACGGCACGCGCATCCCCCTCCAGAGTGAGGGGCGGGCAGTGGGCGACAGTAAGGGGGCGAAGGTGGCGACACAAATGATACTGACGGGCGCGCTCTTGCCGCTGATCGCCCCCGTCGCGCTCTTACACGGCTTCAAGCGCGGCGAGAACGCTTTTGTTCCGGCGGGCAAACGTTTTGAAGTGTCCGTCGGCAGCGACGCGACCGTCGCCGTCAAGCCGTCGCGATAAACATGAACTGCGGGCGAGGTCGGAGAGGCGACGAAGGCGCGGTTGACAACGCCTGCGCCCGCACGTTAATTTCACTCATCGCCGTCATATTGGGAGATGGTGAAATGGTATCACACCTGACTCTGGATCAGGCTTTCGGGGTTCGAGTCCCTGTCTCCCAGAAATCATACAAGGCCGGATTCATCGTCCGGCCTTCATAATTTCTTCGTCCGGTTTCTGAAAGACAAAAGCTACATTCGCAACGTCACAGCAAAAACAATTTCCTGCTACAAACAATCCTTATAATGCTTTCCGCAGGTATAACGAGGGAGAATTGTCAACACTCACCAAAGCCGATTTGGCGAGGACGAGAGCAAACATAATGAGCACACAATCATTCGTGCCCGTCGGCTTATCGCAGTGGACGGGTTTGGCAATCGCGGTGGCGCTTTGTTTCGCCGCCGCCGGCATCGGCTCGCTCTACACCACACCCGCGATTCCCACTTGGTACGCCTCGCTCCAAAAGCCTTCGTGGACTCCGCCCGGCTGGCTGTTTGGCCCTGTCTGGACCGTGCTCTACCTGATGATGGCGATGGCCGTCTGGCTCGTCTGGCGCGAGCGCGGTTTCACGGGCGCGGCGCTGCCTTTAGCTCTCTTCGCCGTCCAACTTGTGCTCAACTCGCTCTGGTCTGTCATCTTCTTCGGCTGGAAGAATCCCGGCCTTGCCCTCGTCGAAATTCTCTTTCTCTGGACGGCCATCTTCCTCACGATGCTCGCCTTCTGGCGCATCTCGCACGCCGCCGGATGGCTCATGTGGCCTTACCTGCTGTGGGTCACTTTCGCGGGCTTTCTCAATCTCTCGATCTGGCGGCTGAACCAATGAAGTGCCGAGTGACAAATGACGAGTCAAGGCAGCTTGGCATGCCGGCCTCGCGCTCGTCACTGTTCTAATCAGTCTTCCTCGTGTTCTTCGCCGTTGTAGCGCATGACGAGCGGTTCGCCGTCGGCGATGGTTTCGAGATGGACGGGGCGGCCCCAGAGGCGTTGGACGTATTCGAGGACTTTGCGGGCGTAGGATGCGTCGAGTTCCGCGCCTTCGGATTGATGTTTGAGATAGAGTTCGCGGTTGCGTTTGTAGTCGCCGTCGGCGACGACGATGTAAGGGAAGCCGGAGTTGGTCATGTTCGCAACGAGTTGATCGCGCACGCGCTCCCAACGCTTTTCCGTCACCGTCCACTCTTCCTCTTCGACGAGTTCGTAAACATACAGGTCCAACTCTTCGCATAATTCTTCGGTCAGGTAGTTGCGCAAAAACGAGACATCGTTATCGAGTTCGCGCACCTCGAATATCTTTTCACGCCCTTCGCCACCCTTGCGCCCGAATTTCTCCCGCTCCTCCTTTGTGGGGTTGTCCCAACGCCGCTCGATATCCTCGAAAATTTTGTAGCCGAGATAATATGGATTCAACTGCCCCTTGTGCGGCGAGACGACGCCCGAATGCAGTTCGGCGAACTCCAGCAATTCTCTATCCGACAAATCTAATTCACGCATGATCCGAGCATGGTGGAACGAGGCCCATCCTTCGTTCATCACCTTCGTCTGCATCTGCGGGACGAAGTATTCCATCTCTTCGCGGATCATCGCCATGCAGTCGCGCTGCCAATCGGCGAGCGCGGGCGAGTTGCGCATGATGTAATAGAGGAGGTCCTTCTCAGGCAGCCGCTCGCCGCGTGGGAGTTCGCGTTTGAAGGGCTGCTGCTGCTGCTGCTGCTCACCCATATTCCAGAGGTCGTCGTAGCGGCCTTCTCTGGGTCTTTCAGCTTCGCGCTGCTGCGCTTCGGTCTGGGGCGGGCGTTCCTTGATGAAGAAGTTGGGGTCGATGTGCTCTTCGATGGAGAGGACGGCGTCGAGAAATTGCTCGACGGTTTTGCGCCCGTACTTGAATTCGTACTCGCTCATCCGCCCGGAGTGCGACGAGACCGCTTCGACCATGCGCCGGTTGGTCTTCGAGAAGTAAGCGTTATTCTTGAAGAAATCGACGTGGCCGAGCACATGCGCCATGACGAGTTTGTTCTGGATGGGGCTGTTGGTTTCGAGCAGGAATCCGTAAGACGGATTGGTGTTGATGACGACTTCGTAAATCTTCGAGAGGCCGAAGTCGTACATGGTCTTCATGCGATGATAGGCTTTGCCGAAGGTCCAATGTGAGTAGCGACCGGGCAAGGCGTAAGAGCCGACTTCATACATGACGGTGGCGGGCACGATCTCGAAGCGCGTGGGGAACGGGTCGAGACCGAACCGGCTGGCGATCTCCCAGATTTGTTCGAGAGCTTTTTCGAGGTCTTTGATTTCGCGGTCTTCCATGCCTCTATTGTCCGCCGAAGCGGGCGATGCCGCAAGAGCCTAAATCGAAACAGATGAACAATGGGACAGCAGACTCAACGCAGAGGGCGCAGAGTGTGTGCAGAGAACGCGGAGGCTTGAGTGACATTCAACTCTCCGCGCCCTCTGCGTGATCTCTGCGCCCTCTGCGTGAACTGATTATTCGCTATCCTGAACTCCCGGTGTGCCAATGTCCTCTGGTCTGACTTTAGTCGGGCGGAAGTACTACTGTTTCTCTTTGGACTTCTTGCGCAGTTTCTCGATGGCGACGCGAACCGATTCGGCATTCTGAGACTGTGGGTTCGTTTTGAGGTAAGTCTGTAGGTGCTCGATGGCCTTCGCCGGCTTATCGATTTGCTCGTAGACGTTGGCTAGGTAGATATGCACTATGGCCGGCTTGCCAAGTTCATCGGCGCGCAGGAGATATTTTTCCGCCGCCGGGTAGTTGCCTGTCATCATCTCGGCGTAGCCCAGCGAAAGATAAGGTGCGGCGAGATTCGCATCCAGTTCAACGATGCGGCGGAGCAGTAAGATGCCTTCGTCATATCGCTTCTGGTTGACGAGCGTGACGCCGATGCCGACGTAAGCCTCGGAGCGGTCGGGTTTGAGTTGGCTGGCCCTGCGGTAGGAGGTCAACGCCTCATCGTAACGCTGAAGTTTGGCGTACTGCTCGCCGAGCGCGAGGTGCGCGGCGTAAAAGCCGGGATGCTCGCGCACCGCCTCCGCAAGCAGTTTGGCGACCTGCTCAGGCTTGTCGTCGTCGGCACGCTTCAGGGCCTTCTGATACTTCTCGCGCGCCGGGGCGGGCACGTTCGAGTCTAATTCTTCGACCGAAACGACTGCGGGCGCGGCGGCGGTTGTCACACGCCTGGCGAGCAGCGTGAGATTCTGTGTGGAGGGCTGCAAGGCGCTGATGTCGATGTAAACGCTCGTGGTCTCGAACGTCGCGCCGTCGCCCTCGGCGGTGAGTCGGTATCGCCCCGGCGCGAGGCCGGTGAAATAGAAGCGCCCGCCGGCGTCGGTGAAAGTTTCCTGGATGCGCCTGCCGCCGATGGTCAGCGTGACCCTGACGGAGTTGGGCGGCTGGCCGCCGTTGGGCAGGACGGCGCGACCATCGAGCGTGTTCGCGCCTTGCGCCCCGACACTCGCGGCGGCGAGCAGGAGCAGGAGGCAGGCGAGCGCGGGCGCGAGAGTTCGCTGACGCTGGCACATAGCGATGTCCTCCGTTCGTGCCAGTTTGTGGCAGAGGGAGACCGGATAATAAATTCAATCGGGAAAAGGGAAAGGGCCGGGAGCCATGTTCGCTTCAGCGCGTGCTGAGGCATAGAGGAGTCCCGGCCCAGTTTAAGGGTTGACAGGTTAAAAGTTGAAGCGCACGCCGAGTTGCGCCTGGAAGGGGATGCCGAGCGGCTCGGAGAAGCCCGTCGCCCCGAAGAAGTTGAGCGGCTGGCCGAAGTCAGGCGAGCCGGTGACGTTCTGGAACTCGCGGCCAAAGTTCGCCGTGTTGAAGACGTTGAAGGCCTCGAAATAGAGACCGAGTTTGGCCCGCTCGCGGAAGCTGAAGAACTTCGAGACGCGGACGTTCAACTGCTGGAAGTTGTCGCCGCGCATGGTGTTCGGCGGGAGATGATTCTGATCGTTGCCGTCGCGCGAATCGCGGTCGCCGCCGACGCCGTCGCGGTTGATGTCGCAGCCGCAGTCGGGGAAGACGCTGTAGGGGCGCGCCGAACCCAACTGGAGGATCGGCGCGACCTGGAAGCCCAACGGCAGATCGAAGATGCCCGACAGGACGAAGCGGTGGCGTTCGTCCGCGTCCGTCGGACCGAAGTTCTCCGCCGGGTCAAACTTGTTGAAGACGTTCTGCCCCTGATTGCCGAAGTCGCCGGTCTGGCCGAACCACGCGACCGCCTTCGCGAGCGTGTAGTGCGCGTTCAACTGGAACTTGTTGGCATAGCGACGCCGGAACGACACCGTGAAGGCGTCGTAGCGCGAGCGCCCGTCGGACTGTGCCACGGTGATGCGTGCGAAGGGCGTGGCCGTGCCGAACGCGGCGGTCAGTTCCGCCGCGTGCGCGGCGAAGGCCGGGGCGAGCAGGCGCGGGAAGGAACCGGATGACTGGGTGCGCTGTGCGTTTCGCAGCGGCCCGGTGCGCGGGTTGATGTCGAGCGAGGTGAACTTGTGCAAGCCGAGGATGTGGACGTAGTCGAACTCAAGAGCCATGTTGCGCCCCAACTCCTGCGCGAATCCGATGTTGAACTGCTGCGAGTACGGCGACTCGAAGTCCGGGTCGAGCATCCTGCCGCGTGAGCCGGGCAACGGGTTCGTGAGCGGGCGCGGGATAACGGGCGGCGGCGAACTGATGTTGAGACCGTCGTCGTCATTCAGGAACGAGGCGTAGATTTCCGGATTCGCCTGCTGCACCGCGAAGAGCGGCACGTTCAGGAACGACTGGTCGAAGTAGATGCCGTAGCCGCCGCGCAGCACCGAGCGGGAGTCGCCGCGCACATCCCACGCGAAGCCGACGCGCGGCGAGAAGTTATTCGTATCGTCCTCAACCACTTTGCGCCCGAATCCGCTGCCGATGATCTGAAGCGCGCGGAAAGCGCGGTTCTCCGCCGCGTGAGCGTTATCGACAAAGCCGAAGTCAACGTCGTATCGCACACCGAGGTTGAGAGTCAAGCGCGGCGTGACCTTCCAGTCGTCCTGCGCGTACCAGGCGAACTGTTTCGCGCCCTCACGCAGGTTGAAGCTCGGATCGCCGCCCGCGAGAACGATGTCGGCGACAACGCCGGGGGTGCGAAACCCTTGCGGGAAGCGTACCGGATCGCCCGCGATCTCGTCGGGGTCGAACTGGAATTCGTAGCTTGGGGCAGAAGCGAAGGCGAAGATGCCGCCGAGCGTCGGGACGTAGGTGAAGTCGCCCCCGAACTTGAAGCCGTGGTTGCCGCGGTTATAGCTCAGGTCGTCGCGGAACTGGTGCTTCTTCTGGACGGTCTGTTGCGGCACGTTGCCGTTGCGCCCCACGATGAGACCGTTGGGGAAAGCGAGGTTCGGCAGGTCGGTCGTCGCGAGGATGCGGTTGTTGAAGGTCGAAGCCTGATAGGTGAACTGGTTAACGGTGCGCTGGTTCGGAACCCACGTCTCGTTAGCGAGGAAGCTGTAGAGACGGTTCAGCGACGCATTGCCGCCCGACGCATCTGTGCGGACGATGAGGAAGCCGGCCTGATCGTTTAAGGCGTCGTTGTTCTGGCCGGAGAAGCGCGTCACGAGCGTGTGCTTGGACGACAGATTGAAGTCGCCTTTGAGCGTGTACTGTGTATCGTTGAACGGCTGCGGGAGGAAACGCACGGCCTCGTAGCCGAGCGGTTCGAGCAGCCTGATGACCGCCTGATCGGAGGTGGGCACGATGGAGTTACCGCGCTCGCGCGTGCGCTCGATAGTCCCGAAAAAGAAGACCTTGTCGCGTTTGATGGGACCGCCGAAAGAGCCGCCGAATTGCTGCCGGCTGAAGGGCGGCTTGATGGCGTCGCCAGCGTCCGGGAACAAGTTCGGGTTGGCCTCGGCCAGGAGTGCCGGTGCGTTGGCGTTGAGTTTGTCGTCGCGGAAGAAGCCGAAGACCGAGCCGTGAAATTCGTTCGTGCCGCTCTTGGAGATGACCGAGAGCAGCGCGCCTCCCGAACGACCGTTGGCGGCTGAGAAGCGTTGCGTCGAGAGGGCGAACTCCTGAATGCCCTCCAGCGAGAAATTCTGGAGGATGCCGCCGACGGCGTTGTCTTTGTTGTCGCCGCCGTCCACCGTGATGTTGACGTTGCGGCCCGTCGAACCGCCGACCGAGAAAGTGCCGACGCGCGACTTCGTCGGGTCGAACGACGGTTGCAGCGTCGCGCCCGGAATCAGGATCGCGAGCGAGGCGAACGAGCGCCCGTTGACGGGCAGATTCTCCAACCGCCGCTGGTCAATGACGCCGCCCACGTCCGTCTTGGTTGTCTCGACAAGCGGGGCCGTCTCGGAGGTGACGTTGACCGTCTCGCCGATGCCGCCCACTCTCAAGTCAGGATCGATGGTCGTGCGTTGGAGCACGTTGACGACAACGTTCTCCTGCACGTACCGGGAGAAGCCTTGCGCCTCAACCTCGACGCGGTAGGTGCCCGGCGTGAGTTGCGCGAGTTCATAGACACCTTCATCGCT
>JBPCIP010000208.1:0-4911 GCA_051006195.1 Pyrinomonadaceae bacterium | reverse complement strand
ACACACTGTCTCGCGACGGGGTTGCTTAATATAAACGACGAAGCGCACATGATTTCCACTATCCGCGCTTCCTCCCCATGAATAAATTCAGGGGCATCCGCTCCCTTTAACGAAAGGTTAATGTGGTAATCCGGTCGGCATGAGCGATGCGATCAACACGAGGGGTGGTGCAGTGATTAATGGAGTACGCGGAATCGTCTTCGACATGGACGACACGCTTTACCTCGAACGCGATTATGTGCGCAGCGGGTTTCAAGCCGTGGCCGCGTCACTGTCCGAACAGTGCGGCCTGTCGCGAAACGAGGCGTTCGAGTTTCTCTGGGGTTTGTTTGAGCTGGGCGTGCGGGGCGACACCTTCAACCGTTTGCTCATCGCTTACCCGCAACTGGCCGGAACGTGCAGCCCGCCTGAACTCATCGACATCTATCGCGCTCATGTTCCGTCGATCAGCCTCGCGCCGGAGATTTTTCAACTGCTCGATGAATTGAGAGAGAGTGGGTTGAAACTCGGCCTGATTTCCGACGGGCCGCTGGCGAGCCAGAGGGCCAAGTATCAAGCCTTGAAGCTTGAGTCGTATTTCGATCCCGCGCTGCTGACTGACGAGTGGGGCAGGGAATTTTGGAAACCGCACCCGCGCGCTTTTAAGTCGGTCATGGAAGCGTGGGACATGCTGCCTCACGAACTCGTCTACATCGCGGATAATCCGATTAAAGATTTTCTCGCGCCGAAGCGTCTGGGTTGGCACACCGTGCGCCTGCGCCTGACACCACAGCAGAGCTTCGTGCAGGCTCCTGCGTCTTCCGACCACGCGCCTGACAGGGAAGTGTCGTCGATAACCGAATTGATCGCGACCTGCCGGGAATTTTGCGCGCCTCCTGCTGCGGCTCACACTTGATCCGCTATCTTGTGCCTATTAAACGAGGAATTGCCCCGTCGCCGGTTACGTCCGGGGAAAATTAATTTATGACAGAGATGATACCCATGTCGTCCGCGCAGTTGGATGAGACAGACATCAACGCCGTTGTGGAAGTGCTCCGCTCCGGGCGACTCGCCCTGGGGCCGAAGGCGTTGGAATTTGAACGCGGCATCGCCGAGTATGTCGGCGTCAAACACGCCGTCGCAGTTAACTCCGGCACTTCCGCCCTGCACCTGCTCGTGCGTGCTCTCGGCATCGGGCCGGGCGACGAAGTGCTCGTCCCCTCCTTCACCTTCGCCGCCAGCGTCAACGCCATTCTCTACGAAGGCGCGACGCCCGTGTTTGTGGACATCGAACCCGTCACTTACAACCAGGACCCGGCAGACCTCGAACGCAAGATCACGCCGCGCACAAAAGCCATCATGGCCGTCGATGTGTTCGGCCATCCGGCGGCCTGGGACGAGATCGAGCGCCTCGCCGCCGCGCACAACCTGAAAGTCATCGACGATTGCTGCGAGGCTCTGGGCGCGGAGTATAAGGGGCGCAAGATCGGGCAGTTCGGCGACGCGGGGGCGTTTGCCTTCTACCCGAACAAGCAGATCACGACGGGCGAAGGCGGCATCATCGTGACGAACGACGACGAGACGGCGAGCCTCTGTCGCAGCATGCGCAATCAGGGGCGCGGCGAGATGGGAGCGTGGCTCGAACACGAGCGGCTGGGCTACAACTATCGCCTCGATGAAATGTCGGCGGCCCTGGGCTGCTCGCAACTCAGGCGCATCGAGCAATTTCTGGCGACGCGCGAGAGCGTCGCGCGGATGTATACGGAGCATTTGCAAGGCTTCGAGTGGGTGAGGACGCAGGTGGTCGAGCCGCATGCGCGCATGAGTTGGTTTGTGTACGTGGTGACGCTGGCCGAAGGCTTGGAGCGCGACCGGGTCATGCAGGAAATGACGGAGCGCGGCGTCCCTGTCCGGGGATATTTTTCGCCGATCCACCAGCAGCCCTACATTCGCGAGCGTTTTGGTGCAAGCGACGAACGCTTTCCCATCACCGAATCAATCGCGCCACGCACCATCGCCCTCCCCTTTCACAACGAACTGACACCGGCGCAGATCGAGCGGGTGGTCACATCGCTTCGGGAGGCGGTCACGCGACAGGAGTGAGGATTTATTTACCGACTCGAAAAGTTCGTGATAGAATACGCATCACTGAACTTAGTCGCCAATTAAGGTCATGGCGCTAATTCTGACGATCTATTAAGTGTCCGGTGATGAAATGCAAATGTTAAAGCCGAAAACATTTAACTCCATAGTCTGCTCACGCTTGCTAATGTGACAGCGCTCTTGATCGAAGGCTTCGCTCTCCCAATCGAAACTTCCCGCGAAACTCAGGAACCCGGCCTGACTCCAGTTCGCCAACTACTTGATAAAGTGTCTGTTTATTGGATGCTTCGTCGCACCGGATAATAAATAAAGCTGAAATTCTTTAAGTTTGTCTCAGCCGCGCTTAAACCGGCGCAACCGTGTTTTCCCGGTGAGAAGGAATAAGTTTAGTCTTATGCAAAAAAGGGTAGAAGCGGCATCGGAGCAGGAAGTGGAAGCGCCCGCTTCGCAGCGCTATCGCAACAGAATGCTTAATCGGCAGATGCAGCACGTCATGGATTTGATCGTGCTGGTGGCAGCGTTCGCGCTGGCCTATCTGTTGCGCTTTGATTTTGCCATTCCACATGATTACTTCGTGTATGGCGTCACACAGCTTCCCTTTGTCATCCTGTTCCAGTTCGTGGCGTTGAGCATCGCGGGCGTTCATACGTTCGTCTGGCGCTATGTCGGGATGGCCGAAGTCAAGTCCTTTCTCAAAGCCGCGATTTTATCGGCCTTTCCGATCATTATTTTGCGGCTCGCTCTGCCCGATTCGCTCCAATTGCTGCGCTTGCCTCTCTCGGTCATCATCGTGGACACGGCCCTGGCTTTTGGGGGCGTCCTCGGGGTGCGGGTGCTGCGGCGCGCCATTTACGAGCGGTCGCAAAAACAGAAACGGCTGGCGGCGCATGTGGGCGGAGTGCGGCGCAAACCCGTGCTGCTCATCGGTGCGGGACGAGCGGGGATGCTCGTCGCCAAAGAGATTCAAAGTCGCGGCGATATGGACCTGGAGATCAAAGGCTTTATCGACGATGATCTGCACAAACTCAAGTCGGTGATTCAACGCATCAAGGTGCTGGGCGCGACGCATGACCTGCCGCGACTCGTGCGAGAGTTGAAGATCGACCACGTCGTGATCTCAATCGCGCAGGCTCCGCGCCAGCAGTTGCAGAGAATTATCGACATCTGTGAGCACATCCCGGTGAAGGTGCGCATCATCCCCGGCCTGTTTGAGATTTTGCAGGGCAAAGTCGAGGCCAGCCGTATTCGCGACATCGAGATCGAAGATTTGTTGGGGCGCGAGACGGTGAGCTTTGAAGAGGACGAAGAAGCGCGCGGCACGTTTCTCGCCGGCAAGGTTGTGATGGTCACGGGGGCGGGCGGTTCCATCGGCTCGGAGTTGGCGCGACAGGTGGCGCGCTACCATCCCGCGCGAATACTTTTAGTGGAACGAGCCGAACCCGCGTTGTTCACCATTCATCAGGAATTGCTCCAGGTGGTGGGCGCCGCCGCCCTCCCGCTCATCGCGGACGTGTGCGACGAGAAACGGATGCGAACCCTGTTCAGCCAGTACCAGCCGCAGATTATCTTCCACGCCGCCGCGCACAAACATGTGCCGATGATGGAAACTAATCCCACCGAGGCCGTGAAGAATAATATTCTGGGTACGCGTTTGCTGGGAGAACTGGCGGGGCAGTATCAGGTCGAGACATTCGTCCTGATCTCCACCGACAAGGCCGTGCGCCCGACCTCGGTGATGGGAGCGTCGAAACGCGTGGCGGAACTGGCGGTGCAGGATTTGGAGCAGCAGTATGCGACGCGCTACGTCGCCGTGAGATTCGGCAACGTCATCGGCTCCACGGGTTCAGTGATCCCTATTTTCCGCGAGCAGATTCGCCGCGGCGGCCCCGTCACTGTGACGCACCCGGACATGGTGCGATACTTCATGACTATCCCGGAGGCCGCGCAATTAGTGGTTTTGGCCGGAGCGATGGGAGAGGGCGGAGAAATCTTCATCCTCGATATGGGCGAGCCGGTGCGTATCTTAGACCTAGCCAAACAGACCATCAGCCTTTCAGGGTTGAAGCCTTATGAGGACATCGACATTGTCTTTACCGGGAAACGCCCCGGCGAGAAGTTGTATGAGGAACTCGATATGACGGGCGAGCAGGTGGCGAAGACGCGCCATCCGAAAATATTCATTGGCAGCATCGCCAATTGTCCGGAGGAGACCATCAAGCAAGCCCTCCGGCAATTAAAGCGTCTTGCAGAACTGGGCTACGAGCAGGAGGTGCGTGGTCTCCTGAGCGAACTGTTGCCGGAAGCACAACTTGAACAGAACGCCAATCCCGACTCCCAAGCCGGAGAGCAGCCGCGCAGATTATCTCTCACCAGCGCTTGATCATCGGCACGGGTGCGACCGAGTCGAGAAAGAGGAGCGCGGAGAAGAAACGGACGCTTGGGAGGTTGATGAGTAGTTTTGCTTTCGTCTTTAGCTATCGTCATCACGTCACAGACCAAGTTACTCTTGATTGCTCAATCAGTGGATGGGAGAGATATTGCATTACAAATCTAAGTCAGTCCTTGCAAGCTTGGGACACAAACAAAAAGCTGAACCACGAAACGACACGAAATAACACCAATTTTTCGTGTGATTGGTTCGTATCATCAGAAAACCTTTCGTTAAACAGCGGCGGAGACCCCCAGATTTATCTGTGGGGAGGAGGAGCCGTTAAAGGAACCAGTCAACGCTGGAAACCACGTTGGATTGCTCGTCTCATTCACATAACCCTGTCGTGAGACAGTGTGTGCCCGAACATCCCATGCGTCGTGCCTCAGTTGAGTAATCAA
>JBPCIP010000207.1:0-33589 GCA_051006195.1 Pyrinomonadaceae bacterium | reverse complement strand
GGGAGTAAGAGGACTGGAAAAGTGAAAGCCTCTCAAGAGAACGTTTGCCTGCTTTGAGGCAACATGGTTTTAGTGTGAGCAGATTTACCTCATGGGTGAACGTACTCTCTTAACCGAGAATTGCTGGCGCGAGAACGTTCATCTTGACGACGGATACTTGTTCATCCCATTCGGCAAGACGAAGGCCGCGAAGCGCAAAGTTCCGCTATCCAATAAAGCTGCTGCCGTCCTTTCAAAGCGCCTCGCCAAGGTGAAAGGTGAATATCTGTTTCCAGGTCGCGGCGTTGGCGATAAGCCGATAGTCAAAGTCAATAACGCACACACAAGCACGCTCAAGCGCTCAAAAGTGCGCGCCTTCCGCCTCTACGACCTTCGCCACACATGGGCGACTCGCGCGGCAATGGCTGGCGTTGACCTTGTGACGCTGGCAGCGATGATAGGCCACAGCCGAGTGCAGATGGTCATGCGCTACGCGCACCCCACGGAAGAGCATCAGTTCAACGCAATGAAGAAAATTGAAGCTTATAAAACAGCGAATAGATAAAAAAGTAGTAGCTGTGAGAGGCTACTACATTTCCTACTACAGCAGCTATTTATCCTGACTGCGTATGTCTCTAAACTATTGATTCTAAAAGGCGGTGATCGGAATCGAACCGATGAATAAAGGTTTTGCAGACCTCTGCCTTACCACTTGGCTACACCGCCAAAATAGGAATGAGGGCGGAGGGATGAAATAAAAGCAACGTTACTTCATCCCTCATCCCTCCGCCCTCATTCCTGAGGTGTTGGAGCGGGAGACGAGATTTGAACTCGCGACTTCGACCTTGGCAAGGTCGCACTCTACCACTGAGTTACTCCCGCGTCAGCGAAAAGAGATTTTACCGATTCATCTCCGCTTGTCAAGCGAAGCCCCAACCGGAGTTTGACAAGGTCGCCCTGTGACGGTTAATTTTTCGGCGTCGGTTCCTTAAAATTCAATTTCCTTAAGTTAACCAACTTCGAGACGCTCAACCACCGGAAAAATAAACAAAGGTGGGCGTCTCGCCCGTCGCCGCTTTAGAAAGGTTGTCGCCTATGTCATTCGAAGATTCATCGTTAGCGTCTCTCAAACGCTTGCCGCTGTTGTTGTTCGTTCTGCTGTTCGTCGCGTCCATCGCTGTCGGGC
Organism: Pyrinomonadaceae bacterium; assembly: GCA_051006195.1. Taxonomy (GTDB): domain Bacteria; phylum Acidobacteriota; class Blastocatellia; order Pyrinomonadales; family Pyrinomonadaceae; genus JAIVJZ01. The sequence continues at coordinate 32,424 of JBPCIP010000207.1, read as the reverse complement.
AAGGCTACCGGAAGCCACCGAAGGAAGTGCTCGGTGTGCTCGACGCGCCCGTCACGCCTGCTATCTCAATCAGCCCCCGGCGCGATCAGATGTTGCTGGCGACGGGCGTGCGCTACCCGCCGATCAACGACCTCGCGCAACCCGTGTTGCGCATCGCGGGCCTGCGCATCAACCCGGCCACCAACGGGCGCTATCTCGCGCCCTACTTCGTCGCGCTCTCCCTCAAGCATATCGGCGACAGCAGCAGCGCGGAGACGAAAGTGGCTTTGCCGCCCGGCGCGCAGGTGAGTTTCCCGCAATGGAGTCCCGACGGAAAACATTTCGCGTTCACGAACACCGTCGGCAATGGGATCGAACTGTGGATGGGCGAGAGCGCGACGGGGCGCGTGCGCAAGATGGACGGCATGACGGTCAACGCCGCTTACGGCGACCCGCTACAATGGATGCCCGACAATCGCACTCTGCTCGTGCGCCTCGTCCCCAACTCGCGCGCGAAACTCAATTCCGCGCCGACTGTGCCCCGCGAACCGAACATACAGGAAAGCTCCGGCAAAACCGCGCCCGTGCGTACCTATCAGGATTTGCTCAAGACGCCCTACGACGAGGAACTGTTCGACTACTACGCGACCGCGCAACTCGCCCTCGTTGACGCGCAGACGGGGAAGGCGACGCACCTCGGCCAGCCCGGCGTCTATGACGACGCCGCGCCTGCGCCCGACGGTCAACACCTGCTCGTCGCGCGGATCAAACGCCCCTATTCCTATCTCCACCCGGCGGGTGATTTCCCGAAAGAGGTCGAGGTGTGGGACACGCGAGGGCATTTGATTCACAAAGTGGCGAGTTTGCCCTTGCAGGATGAAGTGCCGATTGACGGCGTGCCGGTGGGGCCGCGCGCCTACGGTTGGCGTCCGACCGAACCGGCCACGCTCGTCTGGGTCGAAGCGTTGGACGGGGGCGATCCGAAGAAGAAGGCGGCGCACCGAGATCGCATGTTGATGTCGAAGGCTCCGTTCACAGGCACGCCCGTCGAAGTGTTGAAATTCGAAGATCGCTATGCCGGGATGCAGTGGTTGGAAAAAGGCGGCCTCGCTTTCACTAACGACTACAACCGCGACACGCGCCGCGTCCGCACGCAACTCATCAACGTCGATAACGCAAGCGTCCCGTCGCGCGTCGTCTGGCATCGCAACGTGCAGGATCGCTACAATGATCCCGGCGCGCCCCTGACGCGCGTGCTGCCGACCGGCCACCGCGCCATCATCCAAAACGGCGACAACATTTTCCTCTCCGGCACGGGAGCATCGAGCGCGGGCGACCGCCCGTTTCTCGACCGCTACAACCTCAACACGCTCAAAGCCGAAAGACTATTTCGCAGCGATGAGAAGAGCTATGAGACGCCCGTGACGTTACTGAAAGATGACGGTTCACAATTCATCACACGCCGCGAGACGCCGCTTGAGCCGTCCAACTATTTCCTGCGCACGCTGGACGTGGCGGGTACGGGCGCGTCAACGGCGGCGGGCGAAGCTATGATGACTTCAACCGCGAAGCCGCTCACGCAGTTCCCAGACCCGACGCCGCAACTGCGCGACATCAAGAAGCAACTCGTCACCTACAAACGCGCCGACGGCGTGCCGCTCTCCTTCACGCTTTACCTCCCGCCCGGTTACAAGGAGGGCACGCGCCTCCCGACGGTCGTCTGGGCTTACCCGCTGGAGTTCAACGACGCGGCCACCGCCGGGCAAGTCTCCGGCTCCACCCAACGCTTCACCACCATCGGCGGCCCTTCGCATCTCTTCTTCCTGTTGCAAGGTTATGCCGTTCTGGACAACGCGACGATGCCCATCGTCGGCGACCCCGAAACGGTCAATAACACTTACGTCGAACAAATCAACGCGAGCGCGAAGGCCGCAATTGATAAGGCTGTGGAGATGGGCGTCACCGACCCGGAACGCGTCGGCGTCGGCGGTCATTCCTACGGCGCGTTCATGACGGCGAATCTGCTCGCGCACAGCGATCTCTTCCGCGCCGGCATCGCCCGCAGCGGCGCGTACAACCGGACGCTCACGCCTTTCGGGTTCCAAAGCGAGCGGCGCATTTTGTGGGAAGCCCCGGAGGTTTACATTAAAGTCTCGCCCTTCATGAACGCGCACCGAATCAAAGAGCCGATTTTGTTGGTTCACGGCGAGGCCGACAACAACACGGGTACGTTCCCGATCCAGTCCGAGCGGATGTATCAGGCCGTGCGCGGGACGGGCGGCACGGTGCGCCTCGTCATGCTCCCGCTCGAATCGCACGGCTACGCCGCACGCGAGACGACCGAGCACGTCCTTTACGAAATGCTGGGCTGGTTCGACAAGTATGTGAAGAACGCCCCGCCGCGCGCGAAGGAAGAGAAAGCCGCGAAGTGATTGCGGAATGGGGATTGCGGAATGCGGATTGAAAGATAAAGCCATTTGCTTTCAATCCGCATTCCGCATTTCCTTTACTCCGACCAGTAACGCTTACGAAATTTTGCGTCCGTCCAGAAGTTGCGCAGCAGTTCGATGCGTGGAGTCGGGACGGACGTATCTTCATTTGGAGGGGGCAGGATGACGCTCACGACATCGTAGCGGGTGGGCGTGTGCGTGAGTCCGAAGGTGCGGCGGTAGACACGCGCGGCGCGGGTGATTTGTCGTTGTTTGCGCCGGTCAACGTTCTGTTCGGGGGCGGCGAACCAGTCGGAAGCGCGCGTTTTAACTTCGACGAAACAGAGCGTTTCGCCTTCGTAAGCGACGAGATCGATCTCGGCATGGACCAACGCGCCGCGTAGATTTCTGCCGACCGGCAATTTGAAGTTTGCCGCGACGAGCAGGTAGCCCGCGCGTTCGAGATGTGCGGCGGCGAGTTGTTCCCCGCGCTGTCCGAGCGCGAGATAGGCGGGCGTCTCGGTGGCGACGTGCGCGGCGGGTGGTGGCGGCGGCGTAGAAGCGTTACTGAAGAGGCGCGAAATACTGTGAGGCCATCTCATCTTTCCTGCTCCTGCGTGAAAGGCGGGTGGTGCTCACCCGCAGAGCGTTTGAATTTGCGGCTTTGACGCGACGCGCGAGTATAGCGCATGATCCGAAGCTATGAGTACAGGTAAACAAGGAAAGGCGGGGAAGGCGCGGACTTCTCTGCCGCTCGTCACCATCGTCGGGCGACCGAACGTGGGAAAGTCAACTCTGTTCAATCGCATCGTCGGCGAAAGGCGTTCCATCGTGGGCGATGAACCGGGGATCACGCGCGACCGCATCTACGGCGAAGCCGAATGGTCGGGGCGGCGTTTCTCTGTGGTAGATACGGGCGGCATCGTGCCGGATGACGATGCTTTAATCCCGTCGAACATTTTGAAGCAGGCGGAGACGGCCATTCACGACGCCATCGCGCTCGTTTGGGTGGTGGACGCGCGCGCGGGGATGACGCCGCTCGATGAGGAACTGGCGCGTCTGCTGCGCACGACGGGCAAGCCCGTACTCGTGGCGGCGAACAAAACGGACGCGGTGCGTTTTGAAGCCGACGCGGGCGAGTTTCATCGTTTCGGCTTCGAGGATGTCTACCCGGTGGCGGCGGAACACGGCGACGGCGTCGGCGATCTGTTGGACGCGCTCATCGTGCATGTGCGGGCGAATGCCGACGCCGCGCCGGAAGATGAAAAGGACGCGCCGCGCGAGATTCGGCTGGCGATCATCGGGCGTCCGAACGTGGGGAAATCTTCGCTCCTGAATCGCCTGCTCGGTGAGGAGCGCGTCATCGTCTCGCCGCTCGCGGGCACGACGCGCGACGCGGTCGATACGCTGTTTGAATGGCCGCTCGAAGATGCGGACGAAGCAGGCGAGGCGGCGAAAGCGGATGAGGCGGATCAGATTGTCGCCGGTGGTGGCGACGAAGTCGCTGATGGTGGCGACGAAGTCGCTGATGGTGGCGACGAAGCGAGCGCAGCGGATGAGGCGACGGCGGGCGATGACGCGACACCTGAGCGCGCCCCGGTGAAGCGCATCCAGCCATTTCGTTTGATCGATACGGCGGGCATCCGGCGCAAGGGTAAGACCGGAGAGATGGCGGAGAAGTTGTCGGTCGTGATGGCGCGGCGCAGTCTGGAGCGGGCTGACGTAGCCATCGTCGTGGTGGATGCCGTCGAAGGCGTGACCGCGCTCGACGCGCACATCGCGGGTTATGCTCACGATGCCGGGTGTTCGATCATCATCGCCGTCAACAAGTGGGACGCGCTCCTGAACAAAGAAACGGGCACGCCCTTCGAGTTTGAGCGCAATTTGCGCGACAAGATGAAATTTTTAGACTGGGCGCCGGTCGTCACGATCTCGGCATTGAGCGGGCAGCGCGTCGAACGCCTCATGCCGCTCGCCGTCCGTGCCAACAAGTCGCGCAACCTGCGCATCTCCACCTCGCAACTCAACGACTTCTTCGAGCGCGCCATCGACGCGCCGCGTGCGCCGAGCGCCATCGCTCCCGTGAAGGGCGGGCGTTCGCGCCTGCGCGTGCAATACGTGACGCAGGTGGGCGTGCGCCCGCCGACCTTCATCGTCTTCACGGCGGGCGGCGTGAGCGGCAAGAACTCCGGCCTCCACTTCTCCTACGAGCGTTACCTGCACAACCGCCTGCGCGAAGAATTCGACTTCTTCGCCACGCCCCTGCGCATCGTCGAACGCCACAAACGCGAGAAGGGCGGGCGCGGTAAAGGCGGGCGGTCGAAATAGCGTTGGGCTGCCGGTTGACCGTATAGATGAAAATCTCACTAATCTTTTCATGCAACATTCTCAGTCGGGGTGAGGTGATATGAACATAAAAGTCATTGTCGAAAAAGGCGAAGATGGTTACTTCGTCGCGCATGTGCCGGCTCTGAAAAGCTGTTGGTCACAAGGCAAAACTAAGGAAGAATCTCTGGGAAACATCAAAGAGGCGATTGATCTGTATCTCAAACCTGAGCCGGAAGAGATTGAGAATCGGGGGGGAGTTCATGGTGGGCGATGAGTGCAGGCCGAAATAGCAATGAGTAAAAGCGCGCTTAACTGGCAGGTTGTTGCGCGCGCGGGCGAGGCGCGGGCGGGGCTGTTGCAGACGCGGCGTGCGCTCGTCGAGACGCCCGTCTTTATGCCCGTCGGGACGGCGGGGACAGTCAAGGCGATGCGCTTCGAGTCGCTGGAATCCAAGGAACTCGACGCGCGGATCATCCTCGGCAACACCTATCATCTGTGGCTGCGCCCCGGTGCGGAGGTCATACGCGCGTGCGGCGGGTTGCACCGTTTCACGGGTTGGGAGCGCGCGCTGCTGACGGATTCGGGCGGCTTTCAGGTGTGGAGTCTGGGCGCGCTCAGGAAGTTGAAAGAGGAGGGCGTGGAGTTTCGTTCGCACGTCGACGGCAGCGCACGGTTTTTGTCGCCGGAAGTTTCGATGGAGGTGCAGGCCGCGCTCGGTTCCGAGATCGTGATGGTCTTCGACGAATGCGCGCCGGGAGAAGCGACGCACGAAACGGCGCGGCAGTCGTTGGAACTGACGGCGCGCTGGGCGGCGCGCTCGCGCCGACGCTTCGACGAGTTGCAGCGCGAGGCAAAGGAACAGGGGGATGCGGGACGCACGCCGGAACATCATCCGTCGGTCAACGGCGAACAGGCTCTCTTCGGCATCGTGCAGGGCGCGGCGCACGCAGACCTCCGGCGTGAGAGTCTGGCGCGCACCATGGAGATCGGGTTTGACGGCTATGCCATCGGGGGCCTGAGTGTCGGCGAAGCGAAGCCCGTGATGTACGACATGATTGAGCGACTCGCGCCGCGGATGCCGCCGGATCGCCCACGTTATTTGATGGGCGTGGGCACGCCGGAGGATTTGCTCGAAGCGGTGGCGCGCGGCGTCGATATGTTCGATTGCGTGTTGCCGACGCGAAATGCGCGGACGGGGCAAGCGTTCACCTCGCGCGGCAAACTCAACGTCAAAAACGCGCGTTGGGCGATTGACACGCGCCCGCTCGATGAGACTTGCCGTTGCTCCGTCTGTCGCCGACACACGCGGGCGTATCTGCGGCATCTTTACGCGACGGGCGAAATGCTCGCGAGCATGCTCCTGACGCATCACAATCTTGCGTTCTTCCTTGACACGATGCGACGTGTCAGGCAAGCTATCCGGTCTGGCGATTTCACGCGATTTCGGCGAGAGTTCTTAGAGCGTTATAACTCCGGTGTCGAATGACTTTCGAGCGCCCGCTTCGTGACGGGTGCGAATAAAACATTCACGCCGGGTTTGGTTCCCCAACGCTCGCGTCGGTGCTCGTCTGTTTCGACGCACAATTTCGCCTTGCACAATTTTACAACTGCTCAACCTGAAACCTGATCTCGTAACTCGACCATGACATTTGCTTTCATCCTGCAATCGGCGTTAGGCCCGCTTATCCAGATTCTCCCGTTCATCCTGATCTTTGCCGTCTTCTACTTCCTGATCATCATGCCGCAGCGCAAGCGGCAACAGCAGCTGCAAGCGACCATCGCAGCTCTGAAAGCCGGAGATAAAATCATCACGTCGGGCGGCATCATCGCCAAAGTGGCGGAGGTGCGCGACGCTTCGCTGCTGATTCGCACGGCGGATAAATCGATTTTGGAAATCACGCGTGCGTCGGTCGCCGGAATGCACGGCGAAGAAGAGAAGAAAGTCTAAAGTTTGCCCCGGCGCGATGAAGCGGATAGCTCGCGCGCCCTCTTTATTTTGTTATGAAGAAGAATATTCTACAGCGCTTCATCATCATCGCCATCGTCACCCTCGCCGGACTCTACATCGTGCTTGGCCCGCGCCACCGCGACGCCGCCGGCAATTTGCAATGGCCGAAGCCGAGTGATTTCACCTATGCCGGCATTAAACGCACGCTCTCCGAAAACATCCGGCTCGGCCTCGATCTCAAAGGCGGCTCGCACCTCGTGATGCAGGTCAAGACCAGCGATTATCTCAAACAGTTGACGATAAACAACGGAGTCGCCGTGCAGAATGCTGCGAAGGCCGCCGGTTATAACGTGCAAGACGCACGCACCGTCACGGATGGCAACTACCAGATCGTGCTGACGGCAAACGATGCGTCGAAGGTAAACGAGATTCGGGATGAGATACCGAAGAAAGTAGAGGTGCAGAATTGGTCTCCTTCTGTTTCCGGCAACACGGTGACGTGGTCGCTGCCCGCGACGGCGCAACGCGCCTTGAGCGATCAAGCGGTGGATCAAGCCTATCGCATCGTCGAGAGCCGCATCAACGCCGTCGGCGTGGCCGAGCCGACTTTGCAGAAACATGGCGGGCAAGGCTCGGATCAAATTCTCTTGCAGATGCCGGGCATCCAGGACCCGGAACGCATCAAGAAATTGATCGCGGGCGCATCGAAATTGGAGTTGATGAAGGTCGTCAGCCCGCCGAACCCCTCGCCGATCAAGACCTATGCAACCGAGCAGGAAGCCGCCGCTTCGCTCGGCGGGCAAGTTCCGCCGAATCGCAGGGTGCTCGCCTACAGCGAGCGCGACGAGCCGACCGCCGCCGGGCAGAACGCCGAACCGAACGCGAACCAACCGAAGCAATGGGTGGTGGTCGAGTCGCCCGCCGTGGTTGACGGAAGCGAATTGCGCAACGCCGCTGCCGCCGAAGGCCGCGCCGGCGGCGACTCCGATTACGAAATCGACTTTACGCTCAAACCCACGGGCGCGGAGAAGTTCGGCGCGTGGACGGGCGCGAACGTCGGAGCATACATGGCTGTCGTTCTGGACAATGAGGTTAAATCCGCCCCGTTCATCAAATCGCAGATTACGGATCGCGGGCAGATCACAGGTAGCTTTACCAAGCAATCGGCGGACGATCTCGCATTGACTCTGCGTTCGGGGGCGCTGCCCGCGCCGCTCGTCTATCTCGAAGAACGCACCGTCGGCCCCAGCCTCGGCGCGGACTCGATCCGTTCGGGCGTCATGGCTTCGGTCGTCGGATTGGTGCTCGTCATTATTTTCATGGTCCTCTACTATCGCGGTTCGGGCATCAACGCCATCATCGCCTTGCTTCTGAATTTGATCATCACCGTGGCCGCGCTCGTGATGTTCGACGCCACGCTGACGCTGCCCGGTATCGCCGGTTTGATCCTGACCATCGGTATGGCCGTGGACACCAACGTGCTCATCTTCGAGCGCATCCGCGAGGAACTGGAGACGGGCAAGACTGTCGCCTCCGCTATCGACGCTGGATTCTCCCGCGCCTTCGTGACCATTATCGATACCCATGCGACGACCATCGTCTCGTCGCTCTTTCTCTTCTTTTTCGGCACCGGCCCGATTCGCGGATTCGCCATCACGCTCATCCTCGGCCTGCTCGCTAATCTGTTCTCGGCGGTTTACGTCTCGCGCACCATCTTCATGTGGCTCCTGAGCCGGAAGGGACGACGCGTCGAGACGCTGAGTATTTAAGTAAAATGATGGGTGATGGGTGATGAGTGATGAGTAACTAAATTGCTTTGCACCCATCACTCATTGTTCATCACTCAACAATTTTTATAAGACTATGATTCGACTTCTTCATAACGTAAATATCGATTGGCTCGGACAGCGACGTTTCTGGCTCACTTTCTCCTCGATCCTGTTGTTGGCGGGACTGGGTTCGGCGATCACCCGGCAAGCGATTACGGGCGGCACGGACGCCTTCAACCTCGGAGTGGACTTTAAGGGCGGCACGGTGATGACGGTGCGTTTCAATCAGCGCCCGACGGAGGAAACGATCCGCGGCGCGCTGGAGCAGAAAGGCGTGCGTAATGCCATCGTGCAATCGACTAACAATCCCAGCGAAGTGTTGATTAGAGTGCCGGAGCAGGGGGGCGGCGAGCAGGCGCAGCAGCAAGGGCAGGTGGATGTCGGGCGCGGACTCGCGGGCGAGGCGCTGGCTTCGCTCGGCCCGGAGGCCGGGGCTAAAGTTGAGCGCACGGAAGCCGTCGGCCCTGTGGCCGGGCGCGCTCTGCGCAATCAAGCAATCGCCGTCACGCTGCTCGCGCTCGTCGGTGTGCTGCTTTACATCGCCTCGCGTTTCGAGTGGACTTACGGCGCGGCAGCAGTCATCACGGTTTTTCACGATGTGCTCGTCACGCTCGGCATCTTCTCCGTCATGCAGTGGGAGGTTGATCTGACTGTCATCGCCGCGCTGCTCACGCTCGTCGGTTTCTCCGTCAACGATACCATCGTCACCTTCGACCGCATCCGCGAAAACTTGCGCCTGCATCGACGCGCCTCTCTCTACGACCTCACGAATGAGGCCATCAACCAGACGCTCTCGCGCACAATCATCACGGGTGGCCTCGTTTTCTTATCCGTTCTCGCGCTTGTTATTTTTGGCGGCGACGTGTTGCGCGGATTTTCGCTGGCTCTGTTCATCGGCATCATCGTCGGCACATACTCGACAATTGCCATTGCCAGCCCGATCATGGTCTGGTGGCAGCAGCGTCTCGACTCGGCGAAGCGCGTTGCGCCGGCACGCGAGAGTGACATGCCGGCGGCTTCTGGAAGCGCCGCGGCAGGGGCGAGAAGCGCAAAGGCAAAGGCTGCCGCACGCAGTTCGCAACGCACGGCGCGTTCATAAGTAAGGCATCGTCTCTGCACAGTTTAAGAGTGCGTTAACTCAGAGATTTTACGCTTGACTTGAACGGGCATCGCGACATAGACTGAGGCCGTTGCTGGCCAATTTAATAGCTTGAACAAGAACGCTCTCATCTTCTCGCATCCGTGCGACTGAAGGAGGCGTAATTGTAGGCATTTGCCGAAAGTGGATGGTAGGCTGATCCGTTTTTGCGCGCCGTGTGTGACCCCCAACAACGATGCGCTCTTTCGAGCCTGACCGCCGCTGCTACCCCCGCTAAAGTTTCAATCAAATCCTAATGGGCACGTTTTAACGCTAACGATTTTTTTGGGAACATAATGTTCCTCGAAGGTATCTAACGAATTGATATTTCACGCCCCTGATCCATTGGCATCGGAAGTGGGAGGAGAAAAAGATGTTCGATAGTTTAGTCGAGTCCGGTTCGCACAAAGATGACCTTGCGCGGAAAGGCTCGTTTTTTCTTGGGACGTTTGCTGTTTACGGCGTCATTTTGTTGGCTCTTGCTGTCCTCAGCGTCTACCTCTATAACGAGAGTTTGCCGAGCGACAATCTTGAGTTGATGACGATGGTGGCACCTGTTCCGGTTCAGAATCAACCGGAAGAGCAGCCGGAACAGAAGCAGGAAGCGAAACCAGCACAAGCCACGCCCGAAAAGCAGGTCGCGACCAGAACCGAGTTTGTCTCAAGCAGCCTTGACCCGACTAAAGTGCCGGACAAGGTTTCTGCTGTGGCGAGCAAGATTCCGCCGGTGCCGCCCGGCGGCGCGGTGATCGGTAAAGCGAACACCGACCCGGTTGGCGGTAACACCGGTCCCATCGGCCCGGTTGGCCCCGGTGGGGGCGGCGTGGGGACAGGCGGAGGTGGCGCTCCTGTCGTTGTCAGCAGCGATCCTGAGCCGCCACCGCCAACGCCGAAGCCCACACCCAAGCCCCCTCCGAAAACTATTTCGGGCGGCGTGCTCAACGGCAAAGCCATCAGTAAGCCGCAGCCTCCTTACCCCGCGATCGCGAAAGCCGCGCGGGCTTCGGGTACGGTGACGGTTCAAGTCACCGTAGATGAGCAAGGCAATGTGATTTCAGCTACGGCGACTTCCGGTCACCCGCTCTTACGACAGGCGGCAGCCAATGCGGCGCGTCAAGCCCGCTTCTCGCCGACGCTGTTGTCAGGGCAGCCGGTGAAAGTGAATGGCGTTATAACGTATAACTTTGTGCTTCAATAAATGAGTGTGATCCATCGCCGGGCTGCCGGCGGGCGCGTGGCCGTGTTGCTCTAGACGCTATGCGCCCCGTCCCGGCTCAACATGACGCGCTCTCGCTATAGTGCATCAGTGCATCCAAAAATTTGTGGAGGGTTCTACCGTGACAATTTTAATGAGTTTGCTTGCCACCAAGACCTTAGGCTTTTTCGCTTTCTTGTTGCAGGAAGGCAATGCAGCCGCTAATGAGACGGCCAGCGCATTTACGATGAGCGAGATGCTCAAAAATCTCGGCCCCATCGCCATCGCCGTACTCATCATTCTGCTTATCATGTCGATGTACTCTATCGCTGTGATGGTCGAACGGTTCTTGACCTATCGAGCGGCTAAAGCGCAATCGCGTGAATTCGCGCCCCGCGTCGCGCAGGCGCTCAAGAACGACCGCATCGAAGAGGCGATCAATATCAGCGATAAGCATAAGAAGTCGCATCTGGCGATGGTGGTCAACGCCGGACTGCAAGAATTTCGCGCGCACGAACAGTCGACCGAAATTTCGGGTGATGAGATCGAAGCCTCGAAGCGTGCTCTACAACGTTCGATTGCCATCAAGAGCGCGGAGTTTCGGCGCGGGCTGTCGGGACTGGCGACCATCGGTTCGACCGCGCCGTTCGTCGGATTGTTCGGGACGGTATTCGGTATCATCTCGGCGTTCACAGGGATGAAGGACGCGGAGAGCGCCGGCATTGGAGCCGTTGCAGGCGGTATTGCAGAAGCATTGTTGACAACGGCTCTTTCGCTGGCCGTGGCCGTTCCCGCCGTGTGGATGTTCAACTACTTCACGGGCAAGGTTGACGGCTTCGTTATCGAGATGGACAACTCTGCTTCGGAACTGCTCGACTATTTCTTGAAGAATCGCACGCGTCGCCTGAGTTCGTAATTTCCGTAGAGTTTAAGGTCAGAGCAGCGCGCTCCCAAAGCATGAGAGGCGCGTTCTCCCTATTCGGCGAGAGCGCGCCTGCGGGCGGCGGTGTTACTGTTACGTGTTGAATGGAGAGTGATTTATGGGAATGTCCGTAGGTGGCAATAATAAGTACAATTCTGAAATTAATGTCACGCCGATGGTGGATATCATGCTGGTGCTGTTGATCATCTTCATGGTGATCACGCCGTTGTTGCAGTCGGGTGTCTCCGTCGCTTTACCGAAAGAGATGACCAATCCTGAAGTCGATCCAGCAATCATCAAAGAGTCTTCAGTGGTCGTCGCGATCACGGCGGCCAACGAGTATTACATTGGCAAAGATAAGATTGAAATCATTGATCTGACGGATAAAATTCAGAAGCAGATGGAAAATAAGAAGCCCGAAGAGCGCATCGTGTATGTCAAGAGCGACGTGAATGCCAACTATGGCAGCGTCGTCGAAGTCATCAACACCGTGCGACAGGCGGGCATCGATCAAATTGGCCTGGTGGCCGATAAGAAGAAGGGCGGCGCGGAAGCACCGGCGGGAACTGGACCCGCCGCTTCGTAACGGGTGCTTAAACGTCAAGTAGGTTTCATAAACTTATAAAGCGCAGGGTAGCGCGACTAATATGGTAGGGAGGATTTTAAGGTTATGGGAATGAGTACAGGAGGAAACACTGGCACGACCGCCGTTCCTCATGTCAACGTGACTCCCTTGATTGACGTTTTGCTGGTGCTGATCATCATCTTTATGGTGATTACACCGCTTAAGCCGACGCGTTTCAAGGCACTTGTGCCGAGCGAGCCGCCGCCCACCGACGTGCCAATCAAGCCAAACCCGCTGACGCTGGTTGTTTCTATCGAACAAGATTTAAGCCTCAAACTAAATCAAGACAGCGTAGGCGCGACGAACGACACCGGACCGCTCAGCACCAAACTTGCTGCGACCTTTCAGGAACGTCGCGCTAACCGCTCTTACGAGCCGGGCAAGGAAACCCGCATGGACCTGTCCGAAGAAGAGCGCATCGCGAAAGCGGTCTTCGTCAAAGCTCCGCGTTCGTTGAAGTATGTCGAAGTGGTGAAAGTCATCGACGCGATCAAGGGAGCAGGGGGAAACCCTATCGGATTACAGATCGACGATCTGGCACAGTGACCCTTTAACATCGAATGAATGGCAAGCGACGATTTAGAACTCGAACGCCGCTTGCCATTCGCGCTACCTGTTACCTGCTATCTTTAATTGTTTACATTTTCTTTCGGGAGTCATTAAACAGATGAAACTCTCTCAGTCGAGAACAACCCTGATGCTGGTGATCTTGTCGGCGGTCGTAACTTCCACCGGGTGTGGCATGATCAACAGTATTCGCGCCAAGAATCAGTTGAACGAAGGCGCGCGTGCTTATAAGGCGGGAAAATTTGCGGAAGCCCAGCAGCATTTTGAAGAGTCTTTGCGGGTCAATCCAGAACAGAGGAACGCGAAGTTTTTTATCGCGCGCTCGATTCACGCGCAATATCGGCCCGGCGTCGAAGACCCGAAGAATGTCGAGAAAGCGCGGCAGGCCATTTCGGCTTATGAGGAAGTGCTGAAGAGCCAACAAGAGAACGACGAAGCCTACAATGCCATCATTTATCTTTTCAATTCGCTTAAGGACGATCAGCAGGCGCGGAAGTGGTTGATGGCGCGCGCCGAGATGGGTACGATCCCGGAGGCCAAGCGCTCTCAAGCTTACACGCTCATGGCGAGCAAAGAGTGGAATTGCTCTTACACCATCACGGAACAGAAAGATAACAAGCAGACAGTGATGAAGGAGAATCGGGCGCTGATTCAGTATAAGAAGCCGAAAGATCAAGCTGACTTTGATAGGGCGATGAAGTGCGTTAACGACGGCATGATTCTCGCCAACAAGGCAGTCGAACTCGACTCGAACAGTGAACAGGCTTGGTCGTACAAAACCAATTTGCTTTTGGAACTCGTCAAACTGGCCGAGATGGAAGGCAACAACGACAAGAAGGCCGAATACCAGAAGCAGGCCGACGCCGCGCAACAGAAAACCTCGCAATTGAGTGAAATTAATAAACGCAAGAAAGAGGAAGAAGAGAAAGCCAAAGCCGCCAAGTCGCCCGCTTCAAGCTAAACCGGCGGATGAACAATCTCGCAGTCTCTTCTATTCAACGCTTTCACCAAACTTTCGTTCGCGCAACTTCAGGTGATGCTCGACTTTCGGATCGGGCATCACCTATTCTTATTTATGAGGGGTCAGAGGTGGGGATCAGAAGTGGTTATCAAAAACCTGCCTTCTCTCTAAACTCTGACCTTTGACCTCTAATTTTATGATTCGCATTGAGGAGATCGTCGAAAAGGTCGGGCGTAATCACCCGCAGGCCGATCTGGATATGCTGCGGCGCGCCTACTTCTTCTCGGCACGCGAGCATAAAGGGCAGACGCGCGCCTCCGGCGAGCCATACCTCGTCCACCCGCTCGAAGTCGCCAACATTTTAGCTGACATGCGGTTGGACGAAGTCTCCGTCGCCACGGGACTGCTGCATGATGTGGTCGAAGACACTCTGGTCGATCCGGCGACGATCCGCGAATATTTCGGTGAGGAGGTAGCGCACCTCGTCGAAGGCTTGACGAAGATAGCGCAGATCAGTAATCAATCGAAGGAAGTGCAGCAGGCGGAGAACGTGCGCAAGATGTTGCTGGCGATGATAGACGACGTGCGCGTCGTGCTCGTCAAACTCGCCGACCGCCTGCACAACATGCGCACGCTCCATTACCTGCGTCCCGAAAAACGGCAGCGCATCGCGCAGGAAACGCTCGACATCTTTGCCCCTATCGCGCACCGCCTCGGGATGGGCAAACTCCGCAGCGAACTCGAAGACCTCGCCTTCCAACATCTCCACCCGGAAGACTACCGCACGCTCACCACTCAACTCAAACAACGTCGCGCGGGGCATGAAGCCTTTCTCCATGCCACCACCGCGCGCATTGAAGAGAAGTTACGCGAGGCGGGTGTGCCCTACACTCGCGTCGAGGGGCGCGTCAAACGTCTCTATTCGATCTGGAAAAAATTAAAGCGACAGAAGATCGAACTCGATCAGGTTTATGATCTGGTGGCCGCGCGCATCGTCCTGCCGGACGAAGTTCGCTATTGCTACGCTGCGCTGGGCGTCGTCCATAATTTGTGGAAGCCCTTACCCGGTCGTTTCAAGGATTGGATCGCCACGCCGCGCGACAATCTTTATCAATCATTGCACACCTCTGTGATCAGCATGGAGGGGCAGCCCTTCGAGGTGCAAATTCGCACCGAAGAGATGCACCGCATCGCGGAAGAAGGCGTCGCGGCACACTGGAAGTACAAGGAAGGGAAACGCGGCGCGCACGAAGACGACGAAGCCTTCCAGTGGCTGCGCTCACTCGTCGAATGGACGCAGGAGGTGAAAGATTCGCGCGACTTTCTCGAATCGCTCAAACTCGATCTCTACCCGCGCGACGTTTACGCTTTCACGCCGATGGGCAAGATCATTCAACTCCCACGCGGCGCAACACCCGTCGATTTCGCTTACATGATTCACACCGAAGTCGGCAACACCTGCACGGGCGCACGCATCAACGGGCGCATCGTCCCGCTCCGCTCTCCGATCCAGAACGGCGATGTCGTCGAGATCATCCGGTCGCCCAACATGCATCCTTCGCGCGACTGGCTCAACTTCGTCGTGACGACGAAAGCGCGCAACCGCGTGCGCCACTGGGTCGCCGAGCAGCAACGCGCCGAGTCGATTGAGATCGGGCGGAAACTCTTCGAGAAGGAGGCCGCGCGCTTCCAACTCTCAACCAAGAAACTGCTCAACGACTCGAACGGCGACTTCAAAAAAATCGCCGGTGATTATGGCTACGGGCGCGTCGATGATCTGCTCGCCGCCATCGGCTATGGGAAACTCGTCCCCCGCAATGTCATCTCCAAATTCCTCGGCCCCGAAAAATTTGCCGAACTAGACGAGAAGAAAGAATCGCGCCTGCGCAACGGCGTTCAAGCCGTCAAGCGACTGATCCGCATCGGAGACGATGCCATTGTCGTGCGGGGCGTTGATGATCTGCTTGTCGCCCGCGCGCGCTGCTGCAATCCGGTGCATGGCGAGTCGATCATCGGATACATCACGCGCGGCAAGGGCGTCGCCGTCCATGCCGAACGTTGTAAGAATGTGCAACAGTTGATGGTCAACCCCGAACGCATTGTCGCGGTGGAATGGGCGGGCAAAGCCGACCACACCGCATACGCCGTCAAACTTCTCGCCGTCACGGAAAACCGCACCGGCGTGATTGCCGGGATCACAAGCGCGATCTCAGACATGAAAACGGGTATTCGTGATGCGCGGGCGTCAGTCGCGGCGGATAATCATGGGCGCATCGAAGTCACGGTCGAGGTTTTCGATGTGAAACATCTCGATAAAGTGATGCGGGCGATTCGCAACGTTTCCGGCGTGCTCAACGTGGAGCGGCTGCAAGGGGCAGCGTGAGCCGAGTCGGATACGATGAGAATCGTTCCCACGCAACCGCTGCGGTTCACTGAAAGAACCGTCAAGCATCCGTCCCGCCGTGAAATTCATCTATTAAGACAATCCGGTTAAGAGACGCTTGAGCACGGGTGGTATTGCTGCCCGCCGTTCGCTCGTTGGTAGGTGGCGAAGTTTTTGATACAATACGAAATTTGCTTGGCGAGACCAAAAAGAGGATGTTCACACCGTGAGACAGATCATCGCAACTGAAGCCGCGCCGCAGGCCATCGGCCCTTATTCGCAAGCCGTTGTGGCAGGGGAGTTGGTATTCGCATCAGGGCAGATACCGCTTGACCCGAAGACGGGTGCGTTTGTCGAGGGCGGGGTGGCGGAGCAGACCGAACAGGTTTTGCTCAATCTCGCGGAGGTGCTTAAAGCCGCCGGCACGAGTCTGGAAGGGGTGGTGAAGACAACCGTGTTTCTCGCCGATATGAACGACTTCACGGCGATGAACGAAGTTTATGGCCGTCACTTTTCAAACGAACCGCCCGCGCGCTCGACGGTGCAAGCAGCGCGTTTGCCGCGCGACGCGCGGGTTGAGATAGACGCAATAGCGGTGAGAAGAAGTGCAAAATGATGAGTGCCGAATCATGAATGTAAAGCCGTTGCTCGTAACTTCTTAATTCATCATTCCGCACTCATCATTTCTTCAGGCTACTTTCAGGATCTTGCCTGCTTTAATGCAGCTCGTGCAAACTCGCTTGCGGACGGCCCCGCCTTGCGGACGTTGCACGCGGATTTCTTGCAGGTTGGGATTGAAACGGCGCCGGGTGCGATTGTTCGCATGGGAGACGTTATTACCGAATTGCGGCCCTTTGCCGCAGACTTCGCATCGTTTTGCCATGATTGCCTTCGTAACCTCCAAACAGTAATAAAGCGCGCCGCAACAATTGCCAGTTCACTACGGTGACGACTTAAAGCACGCGGGAAACCAAAATTTATAACAAACAGCTTTACATGAGGTCAAGCGCCCGCCAGAGGCAGCCAGTATTGGTTCGATTGCATCATCACTTAAAAGTCAAAGTTGAAGGAGTAGAAATTCAAAGTGTATAGAGCCGCCAAACAGATCAGTCTTCTCATCGTCGTCATTTCACTCGCGATTGTTTTCATCGCCTGCGACCGCAACACGGGCGGCGCGGAGAGCAAGGGAACGGCAGCTGCCGCCACGGTCAACGACAAAAAGATCATGTTGACCGAGGTTGACAAAATTCTTGAGCAGCAGGCCAAGAGCCAGCAAGTGCAGTTTTCCGACATGTCGCAACTCGAACTTGCCGCCGGGCGTTTGCAGGTGCTCGACGAGTTGATCCGGCGCGAAGTGCTTTTCCAGCGCGCCGAAAAAGAGACACTGCTGCCCAAGGATAATGAGGTGGCGCAACTCATCAATGAGCAAAAGCAGCAGTTGGGAACGCAGGAGGCGTTTCAACGCGCGCTCAAGGAGTCGGGGCAGACCGAAGAAGCCGTGCGCGATGTTGCCCGCCGGCAGTTGGCGATTCAAAAACTGCTGGACCGCACCGCCGCGAAGATCGAGCCGCCGACGGACAAGGAAGTTGAAGACTTTTACAGCAACAATAAAGCCCGTTACGTAAGCGCACGCGGCCTCGGCCTCGCCGCCATCATCGTTGACCCGCAGGACAACGGCGCGACGAACGATGCTAAGAACGACACGGAAGCCAAGAACAAGATTGACATTATCAATCAACGTTTGAAGAGCGGCGCGGATTTCGCCACCGTCGCGCGCGAGCAGAGCGAAGACCCGCAGAGTGTCTTGCGCGGGGGCGACATCGGATTCTTCACCGAGGAGCAACTCAAACAGAGCGGCTTCCCGCCTGACTTGATCGCGCGATTCTTCAGCGGCATGGAGATTGGCAGTTACACCGCGCCCATCCAGAGCAGCGGGCGCTGGACAATCTTCAAACTGACCGACAGGCGTTTGCAGAGCGAGAATTTGACGCTCGACAACCCGGATGTGCGCAAGGATGCGACCGACAACATCCTCAACCAGCGCAAGCAAATCCTGAACGCCGCGATGCTCGAAGTCGCCATGCGGGAGGCGAAGATCACCAACAGTTTGGCTCAGGATATGCTCAACAGCCCGACCAGCCTGAGCAGTCTGCGCCCAGCGGGAAGTCGCCCCCCGGCGGCGGCGGCGACGCCCCCTGCTCTTAACAGCAGCCCGGCCACGACGAACTCCAATTCCGCCGCCACTGCCTCGCCGGCCACCTCCGTGAGCCCGGCGGCAAACAACAGCAACAGGTAGGTGTTGTTAATAACACTGAATCATGGATCGCAGATAGAACGAAGACTTTTCTCTTTACGGTTTACCGACTTCCGTCATTTGCCATACGGCGCTTGTCAATAACATGCTGTTTCGTTTCTCGGATGTTCACAAGTCTTACGGCGCGCAGGACGTGCTGCGCGGTGCGTCGCTCCAGATCAATCCGGGCGAGCATGTCGGTCTCGTCGGTCGCAACGGCGCGGGCAAGACCACGTTGTTTCGACTGGTCAGCGGCGAAGAGACGCCCGACACGGGCGACGTGGTACGAGCGCGCGGCTTGAACCTCGGTTTGCTCGCCCAGCACGTTGACTTCGAGCCGGGCATAACGGTGCATGAGTCCGCGCTCGCCGCTTTCGGGCGACTGCAACAGATCGAACACGAGATGCACGAACTTGAGCATCGCATGGCCGAAGCGATTGATGATCTCGAAGCGGTGCTCGAACGCTACAGCGACCTTCAGCATGAATTTGAACGCGAGGGCGGTTTTGAATACGCGGCGCGAGCCGAAGCGATTTTGCTCGGTTTAGGCTTCGAGCGCGAGATGTGGCAGCTTGAGACGGAGAAACTTTCGGGCGGGCAGAAAAATCGGCTCGGCATGGCCCGTCTCCTGCTCGCCGAACCCGACGTGCTTTTACTCGACGAGCCGACGAACCATCTGGACGTGGCCGGAGTCGAATGGCTCGAAGAGTTTCTCTCAAGCTATCAGTCGGCCTACGTCATCATCTCGCACGACCGGTATTTTCTCGACCGCTGTTGCCGCCGCATCGTCGAAGTCGAAAACGGCAAAGCCATCAGCTACACCGGCAATTACTCGGCCTTCCTCGTCGAGCGCGAAGAACGGCGCGAGGCGCAACGCCGCGCTTATGAAAACCAGCAACACCTCATCGCCAAGACAGAAGAATTCATTCGCCGCAATCTCGCTGGACAAAAGACCAAGCAGGCCAAGTCGCGCCGCACGATGCTGCAAAAACTCGACCGCGTCGAAGCGGTGCGCCTCGATCAATCATCGGGCAACTTTCAATTGAAGACGGTCGAGCGCACGGGCAATCAAACGCTCATCGTCAAAGACCTCGCCGTTGGCTATCCCGGCACAGTGCTGGCGACCGAGATCACTTTCACACTCGCGCGCGGCGAAGCCCTCGGCGTGATCGGCCCGAACGGTTCCGGTAAAACGACTTTCATCAAGACGCTCCTGGGTAAACTCTCGCCGCTTGCGGGCGAGACGCGTTGGGGCACGAAAGTCCAGATCGGCTATTACGCGCAGCAACTCGACGACCTCGACGACCGCAACGAGATCATCATGGAGATGCGCCGCGTCGCCCCTTCAACCGTGACAGCGGGCGAACTGCGCGGCTTCCTCGCGCAGTTTCTCTTCGTGGGCGATGACGTTTACAAACACGTCCGCGACCTCTCCGGCGGCGAGAAGGGCAGGCTCGCGCTCGCCAAGTTGATCTATTCGCGCGTCAACGTCCTCGTCCTCGACGAGCCGACCAACCACCTCGACATCCCCTCGCGCGAAGCCCTCGAAGAAGCCCTCGACGCCTACGAAGGGACAATTATCACCATCAGCCACGACCGCTATTTCCTAGACCGCGTGGCGACACAGATTCTCGCGCTCGACGGCGAGAACGCCGCCGAGCATTACGACGGCGACTATACTCAATATCACGATTGGAAAGCCCTGCTGCGCGCCGAAAACTCCGCCGCCAGAGCCGCGAAGGAAAGAGAGGCGAGCGCACCTCCGGCAAAGCCTCCCGCCCGTGCCGCTTCGCAGAGCGATCCGAACGCCACGCGCAAAGCGACACCCTCCGGCGGCCACAAGAAGGGCGGCAAAAAGAAGCTGCCCGCCGCCGCGCGCACTTCGCAAATGATCGAGAGTGAAATCGCTGAGGTTGAAAAGCGGCTGGCCGCCCTCTCTGAAGAACTGTCCCGCCCCGCAGTTGCGCGCGACTTAAACCGCGTGACGACACTCAACGACGAATACCAGCAGGCGGACGCGCGGCTGCGCTCGCTCTATGAAGAATGGGAGCAGGTTTCAATTGGAGCCGCAAAAGTTTGAAGAGACAACCGGCGACATGAGTCGTTTCGGTTAAGACCAATCTTTGTCCGGTTTCATGTTTAGACGCTTCGCCGCATCAATCACGTCTTGCAGTTCGACCGGGTCGCTGAACGGGTCTTCATCGAGCGCGATCACGCGGTTGAGTTCCCGCTGCCAGCGGCGTAGTTCCTGCACGTAAGGCTCGAACGGCACACGCCGCAGGTTTCCCCCCTCATCCACGAGATCGCAAATGCCGTTGTGAAGCCATGCGCCCGTGTGCCAATCCGGCATATCGATGGCGGGGAAGAGGCAGAGGCCATGCATGTCCATGCCCTGCGCGACGGCGGCGAGCGATTCCTCCATTACATCTTTCAACCACGCCGGACGACCGCCTTCCAAGCCGCTCGTCTCCCCGATGATCATCGGCCTGCGATAACGCTCCCACACCAACGCTAACAAATTACAGAGCGGCACGATGCGATCATCATCGGGTGAAAGCGCCTGATGCGGCCCCTGCTCTCTGTATTCCATCTGGCCGAACGAATAGTTGTTGGCCCCGACGATGTCGAGCGTTTCCGGCGTGCCGCCCAGTTCCCGGTGCTCCCTACCGGAGATGATGTCCCACGCGAGAAAGCTGTCCACGTAAGTTTCATGACGCGCGGCGGCCTCCTGTTCGGGTCTGTCTCGCGGCGCGACCACCTGCACGAGCGGGTCGATGTGGATCATGCGCGCTTCCGGCACGACCTCGCGGATGGCGCGCACGCCCGCGATGGCCGCTTTGCACAGGGCGAGACGCAGGCGAAAGCGGTCATCTTTTGTCTGCTTGAACGGCGCGACCCATCCCCATTCGCCGCCGCAGAAAGAGAAAAAAGTGATCTCGTTGATGGGCGTAAAATAATACGGCCCGTGCAGGCGCGGCGCGACGTACTCAGCGGCGGCGCGGCAATAACGGGCGAAGCGTGCGATGAATTCATCGGTGAAGGGATCGAGATCATCTGGATAGCCGTAATGGCACAAGTCCCAAATGGGCAGCACCTGCGCATCCCGCATGGCCTCAATGAGCGGGTCGAGGACGGAAAAATCATAACGCCCGCCCCGGTCAACGAGAGGCCACGGGATGCCCTCGCGGGCTACGGCGATGCCGAGTTCACGGAGCAGTTGGTAATCCGCCGCTGCGTGCCTGTCATGCTGTGTCTCCGCGACGAGATTGCGCCGCCCCCTGTCTTTCCAGAGGAAGGTGGAGCATTCAAACCCTGAGATAAAGAAGGTCGGGAAGATACCGGCGCGTTTCGCCATGTGTTGACTTTATTGAGAGCAGCGCGTGGAATGAAAACTCGACGAAAGACTAACACATCGCGAGCGAACGCTAACGCGTTTTACTCATGTTTTCATCCTGCATATGAGATTATTAATTTTAACCAAAAAGATTAGGCAACGATATTACTCTAAATCATCTTTGTTTTGGCTAAGCTGTGGACACATGATGAGTATTGTACGGTGGAAGTAACATAGGGGTAGATGATATTTAGAATCAATGTGTGATGGCAGAAATTTTCTCTCTCAAGTGATTTTGCAGGAGATGGCCTTGCTTGACACTAGCGCGAGGCGTTTGTTACTTTACAAGTCCGTTTTTAGAGTGTTTGAAGCGTATTGGTGCTGGTAGGTGTAGGCTCGTAGCTCAGGGGTAGAGCACTACCTTGACACGGTAGGGGTCTGGGGTTCAAATCCCCACGAGCCTACCATTTTCTTTTTTCGACAGTGAGCTCCGGAAGACCTTTGCTGGTGATGTTGACGCGAACTCGAACTACATTTCGATTCTAAATCAATGGCGACCCGTCACACGGTGGGCGGCGTCCGAGCGGCAAAGGCGCTTCTGTCGAATCCGATCAAAAATTTGTTCGTCTCCTAATAAAAGGCGAACGCGCAAAATCAGGTTGACGCTTTTGCTTCCGCGAAGGCCGCTTCGTGTCAGACGGGTTACTCTTTCAACTCGTGCAGATGCGGAGCGCGGCGTGCTTTGCGCGTCGCGTAATTCTTTAAATTATCTTTCGCGGAGTATGACAGGCGATGAGTGAAGTAAACGTACAACTGAAGGAAGGCTCGCCGGTGCTGTTGCCTGCGGGCGCGAGCGTGGGCGATGCCCTCAAGCGACTCGACCGCGACGCGGCGAAGCAGGCGCTCGCGGCGAAGGTGAACGGTTGCGAAGTTGATCTGGCGTTCAAGTTGGAGCAACTCGGGGCGAACGGTGGCGATGCGGTCGTGCAGATCGAACCCGTGTTGCCGCAGACGCGCGACGGCCTCGACGTGCTGCGTCACTCGACGGCGCACCTGCTCGCCGCCGCCGTGCTCGACCTCTTTCCCGGCACACAACTCGGCGTCGGCCCCGCGCTGATGGACGACGCGCGTTACGGTTACTATTACGACGTGATCGCGCCGCGCCAGTTGACGGATGAAGACTTGCCCGTTATCGAAAAGCGGATGCGCGACATCGCCAAGCGCAACCTCGCATATCGCCGCGAAGAAATTTCCAAAGGGGATGCTTTGCGTATGTTTGCGGAGCGGGGCGAGCCTTTGAAGTGCGAGTTGATCGAAGCGAAGGGCGGCGCAGAGGTGAGCGTCTATTACATCGACGGCTCACCCTTCATAGATTTCTGTCTCGGTCCGCATGTGCCGAACACGAACCGGCTCAAAGCCTTCAAGTTGCTTTCGCTCTCCGGTGCGTACTGGATGGGCGATGCCGAGAACGCGCAGATGCAGCGCATCTACGGCACGGCCTTCGCCACCCCGGAAGAACTCGAAGCGTGGCAGAAGCAGCGCGAAGAGGCGGAGCGGCGCGACCATCGTCGTCTGGGGCGCGAACTCGACCTCTTCTCGATTCAGGACAATTACGGGCAAGGGTTGATCTTCTGGCATCCGAAAGGCGCATTGATCCGCAAGCAGATGGAAGATTACCTGTACGCGGAATTAATCAAGCGCAACTACAGCTTCGTCTACACGCCGCACATCGCGAAACGCGAGCTCTGGCAGGTGAGCGGGCACGAGCAGAACTACGGCGATTCGATGTTCGCGCCGACGAAACTGGAAGACACGGAGTTTCGCCTGAAGCCGATGAACTGCCCATTCCACATCGGCATCTATAAATCGCAGCAACGCTCTTATCGCGATCTGCCGCAGCGTTACGCGGAGATGGGCATGGTCTATCGCGCGGAATTGTCGGGTACGCTCCACGGCCTGATGCGCGTGCGCGGCTTTACGGTGGACGACGCGCACCTTTTCTGCACGCCGGATCAGGTGCGAAAAGAGATCGGCGACTGCGTTGATTTCGTCAACGAAGTTTTCAAGACATTCGGTTTCGCCAAAGTAAAATTTGAGTTATCCGTTAAAGGCGACGAGACGAACAAGAATTATCTCGGCGCGGCGGAAGATTGGGAGCGGGCGGAGAGCGCGCTCGCCGCCGCACTGGACGAGCGCGGCGTCGATTACGAACGCATCGAAGGCGAAGCGGCTTTCTACGGGCCGAAGATCGACTTCAAGATCGAAGACGCCATCGGGCGACTCTGGCAACTCGGCACGGTGCAATGGGATTTCAACTTGCCGGAACGCTTCGAGTTGGAGTACATCGGCGAAGACAACAAGCCGCATCGCCCGGTGATGGTGCATCGCGCGCTGTTCGGTTCGGTCGAACGCTTCTTCGGCGTCTTGATCGAGCATTACGCGGGCGCATTTCCGTTGTGGCTCGCGCCCGTGCAAGTCGCCGTGCTGCCGATTACGGATCGCATCAACGAGTATGCCGAAGGGGTCGCGCGCGAGTTGCGCGCGGCGGGCTTGCGGGTTGAGGTGAACGTGCGGAGCGAGAAGATCGGCGCGAAGATACGCGACGCGCAATTACAGAAAGTTCCGTTCATGCTCGTCCTCGGCGACCGCGAAATGGAACAGAGCAACGTCGCCGTGCGCGAACGCGCGCAGGGCGACCTCGGCGCGATGAGCGTCGATGAATTTAAGCAGATGGCGCGCGAGTTAGTTGAGACGCGCGCCTTGACAAACACATAAGTCATAGAAGTGGCAGGTTTCAGGTTATATCAAATCTGCAATCTGTATATCTAAGACTTGCAGCCCAGGAGGTGTAGCAATCTCACCAAGTTTTCGCGGGCGCGGACAGCGCCCTGACACACGCCGGACACCATCTGCGCGCATCAACGACCGCATCCGCGTGCCTGAAGTGCGCGTGATCGGCGACGACGGCGAGCAACTCGGCATCATGCAGACGCGCGACGCCATCCGCATGGCGCGTGAGAAAGGTCTCGATCTCGTGGAAGTCGCGGCGACTGCCGATCCGCCTGTGTGTCGCATCATCGACTTCGGCAAGTTCCAGTATGAGAACAGCAAGAAGCAGAAAGAGGCGAAGAAGAAGCAGGTCACGATCACCGTCAAGGAAGTGAAGTTTCGACCGGGGACGGACGATCACGACTACAACTTCAAGATGAAGCACGCGCGCGACTGGCTCACGGACGGCGATAAAGTCAAAGCGACGATCTTCTTCCGTGGGCGCGAGATCACGCACCGCGAACTCGGCGCGGAGTTGCTGCAACGGCTGGAAAAAGACTTGACCGAATACGGCGAAGTCGAATCGCGCCCGCGCATGGAGGGCAATCAGATGTTTTTCATCTTCACCCCGAAGAAGCAAAAGAGCGGCGGCGGCGGCGGGGCGAAGCCTGAAGGCGGCGCGAAACCGGGCGGGCAACCTCCGCCCGCGGCCCCGGCAGCGGGTAACAGCAGCAGCAGCAGCAGCAGCGATGCGCCCGCCCAGTAAGATTATTTTTGTCACGAAGGAGCACTTAATATATGCCGAAACTTAAAACACACAAGGGCGCGGCCAAGCGTTTTCGTCTGACCGCGACCGGCAAGATCAAACGCGGCCATTCGCACGCGCGCCACATCCTGACGAGCAAGACGCAGAAACGTAAACGCCATCTCGACATCGACACGCTCGTGTCCGAGTCCGACGAGGATCGCGTTAAGAACATGTTGCCTTATGGAAGAGGCTGAGAGATTAGTTCATTTGGCGCATCGGTTCATTGATTCAATGGAGCAATGAATAAATGAGTCAATTTTGAAAGGAGAGAAATGCTATGCCTCGGGCAAAACGTGGAAATAAGCGCACGGAAAAGCGCAAGAAAATACTTAAATTAGCGAAGGGCTATCGCGGCACAAAGTCGAAACTCTACCGTCAGGCGAGCGAATCGGTGGATCGCGCGTTGAATTTCGCTTATACGGGGCGCAAGTTGAAGAAGCGCGACTTTCGTAGTCTGTGGATCGTGCGTATCGGCGCAGCCGCCCGCTTGAATGGTCTGAATTATTCGCAGTTTATGCACGGCCTCAAAGTCGCCGGCATCGAACTCGACCGTAAAGTGCTGGCCGACCTTGCCGCCAATTCGCCGGACGCGTTCGCGGAATTGGCCGGACAAGCGAAGAACGCTATCGAGAATAACCAACAACAGGCAGCGGCCTAAGAAGGTGAATAGTAAATGGTGAATGGATAAAAACCGATCTTTCACCGTTCACTATTTACCCTTCACCATTTATCAGTTGAGGATTTCTGAATGAGTTCGGAAGTCAGAGAGTATTACGCACATCTTGAAGAAGTGAACGAAGGGTTCAAGCGAGAGTTTGAACCCTTTATGCGCTTTTTCGATCAGTTGCCGACAGATGAACTGACAATCAGCGACCTTGAGACGGCTTTGCGAGAATTGGACGCTGCGAAGATTAGACAAACGGGAAAAAAGAGTAATTTAAGCGCGCTGATGAAATCAATCGGGCGTGTCCCTCAAGAAGAACGCGCTGAATTCGGACAAAGGGCGCTTGAAGTCAATAATAAAATTATTGACTCTTTTCAAAGCGCGCGTGGTTACTTGAATATTTCTATCGGTCTTAGAAAAAGAGACCGCGAGCGCATTGACGTGACGCTGCCCGGTCGCCGTCCGCGTCGCGGCCACCAGCATCCGATCACGCTCATCCGGCAGCGCATCGAAGACATCTTCGTGGCGATGGGCTACACGGTCGAAGACGGCCCGGAGATCGAGACGGACTTCTACAACTTCGACGCGCTCAACATTCCGCCCACGCACCCGGCGCGCAGCCCGCAAGACACTTTCTACACGACGGAAGACTTCGCGTTGCGCTCGCAAACTTCGACCGTGCAGGTACACGCGATGCAACGACGAAAGCCGCCGCTGCGCGTCATCGCACCCGGCAAAGTTTTTCGCCGCGACACGCCCGACGCGACACACAACCCGATGTTCTTCCAACTCGAAGGACTGCTCGTTGATCGCGGCATCACGATGGGGCATCTGAAAGGCACGGTCACGGAATTTTTGCGCCACCTCTACGGGCCGCAGACGCGCACGCGTTTTCGCCCCTCTTACTTCCCGTTCACCGAGCCGAGCGCGGAGTTCGATTTCAGTTGCTTTAAATGCAACGGCGCGGGCTGTCGTCTCTGCAAAAATTCCGGCTGGATCGAACTCGGCGGCTCCGGCATGGTGCATCCGAACGTCCTCAGCGCTGTCGGTATTGACTCGAACGAGTTCTCCGGCTTCGCCTTCGGCTTCGGCATCGACCGCATGTGCATGCTCAATTATGGCCTCGACGACATCCGCCTGCTCTTCGAGAACGACGTGCGCTTTCTCGAACAGTTTAATTGAACAGGTCTTCAGTTTTCAGTTTCAAGACAGGCGCTTTGCTGTTGAAAACTGAAAACTGAAAACTGAGCGCTTATGAATATCAGCTACAACTGGCTACGCGAATTGACGGGCGTCGATCTGACGGCAGGCGAACTGCGCGAGCGTCTGACGATGGCGGGGCTTGAAGTCGAAGCCGTGCATGAGGCGGACGGCGGCGGCGATTTTGTGCTGGAGATCGCCATGCTGTCGAATCGTTCTGATTTGTTGTCGCATCTCGGTGTGGCGCGCGAGGTATGCACGATGATGGGCGGCGGCGCGGCGGTGCGCTGGCCGAAGATGCAAGCGGTGCGGGAGGAAGGGCGTGCGGAGAACTTTACCTCGGTCGAAGTGCAGTCGCCCGATTTGTGCCCGCGCTTCACGGCGCGCATTGTGCGCGGCGTGCGGATCGCGCCTTCGCCCGCCTGGCTCGTCGAGCGTTTGGGGGCCGTCGGGCAGCGTTCGATCAATAACGTTGCGGACATTACCAATTACGTGATGCTCGAATTCGGCCAGCCGCTTCATGCCTTCGACTTGGAGAAGTTGACCGAACGCCGCATCGTCGTGCGGCGTGCGCGCGAGGGCGAACGCCTCACTACCCTCGACGATGTCGAACGCGAACTCGATGCTGAGATGTTAGTCATCGCCGATGCCGCGCGCCCGGTCGCCATCGCGGGCGTAATGGGCGGCGCGGAATCGGAGATTTCCGAGACCACGCGCGACGTTTTGATCGAGGCGGCTTACTTCGCGCCCGCATCCGTGCGGCGCACGTCGCGGGCACTGGGTTTGCAGACGGAGGCGTCGGATCGGTTCGAGCGCGGTGTGGACGATGAAGGGCAACTGCGCGCACAGGCGAGAGCCGCCGCGCTCATCACGGAACTGGCGGGCGGGACGGCGAGCGAGGATGCGATAGATATTCAAACGCGAAGCTATGCGCCCTCGATTGTTCCTTTGCGCTTCTCGCGCGTCAGAGAATTGACGGGGCTGGACGTTCCGCCCCAAGACTCGTTGCGGATTCTCGGCGCGCTCGGCATCATGCCAGCAGATGAGAAGAGGTCGAACGGCGCGGGGGACGTTGCGAGCGAAAGCATTGAAGGGAGCGCGTCTGGAGCAATTCATGCGCGAGTGGATTTTGTCAGTCCGTCGTGGCGTTACGACATCAAGATAGAAGAAGATTTAGTTGAAGAGGTCGGGCGACACTTCGGCTACGGACAAGTCCCCGATACGCTGCCGCCGTCAAACGTCGCAGGCGAATATCGCGCGCACGAGGGGCGCAGGCGCGCGGCAGGGCGCGCCCTGAACGCGTGCGGGTTCGACGAGGCCGTGAGCTTCAGCTTTATCGACGCTGGGCACGACGAGCAATTTGCGCTCTTGCCCGCGCTCGTCGCGCGCGAGGATGAATCGTCGCGTTTCGTCACGTTGAGCAATCCGATTATCGAAGGCGCATCGCGTATGAGGGCGACGCTTTTGGCCGGTCTGCTCGACGCCGCGCGGCACAACTTCAATCACGGCACGCGCGACGTGCGCCTCTTCGAGACGGGGCGCGTCTTTGCGGCCAACCGGGAACTTGACGGGCAGCCGCGCGAACTCGAAGCCTGCGCGCTCATTGCGACCGGTATCGCCAGTGAAGAAGGGCATGCGGGGGCATCGCGCGAATTAGACTTTTACGATTTAAGAGGCGCGCTCGAAGCTGTTGCGGACGCGATGAAAGTCGCCTCGCTGGAGTTTGCTCCGGCGACTGGCGCGAAGCATTTGAGAGAGGGGCAGGCGGCGCAAGCGTTCCTCGCGGGGCGTAGCGTCGGCACGCTCGGCAGACTGGCTGATGAAGTTGCTGCCGCTTACAAATTCAAACAGCCGGTCTATGTCGCGGAAATTGACTTCTCCTCGTTGCTCGCCTGCGCAGAGACGCCCGTGCGTTATACGCCGCTGGCGCGTTTCCCGTCGGTGGTGCGCGATGTGTCGCTCATCGCAGACCGCCGGGTGGCCTTTGCGGAGATGCAGCGCACCGTGCTTGAGTTGAAGGTAGAACAGATGCGCCGCGTCGTTCTCGTCTATGTGTACGAGGGCGACCGGGTACGGGAAGGCCAACGCTCCGTGACGCTACGCCTCGAATATCGAGCCGCCGACCGGACGCTACGCGATGAAGAGGTTGACGAACTGCATGGCCGCATCGTGAACGCTCTGGAAGAGAGATTTGGGGCGCAACTGAAGCCGTAAAAGCAGAGGTTAGAGGCTCAAGATGAGGGGCGAGGAAAGAAGAAAAGCTGATCTCCGGCCTCTAACTTCCAACCTCTGCTTTCCCCTCTTGCGCTGGCAGTGGCGAAGTCGCATAATCGGTCGGCAATTTTGATCTGGTGTACTACGGCGAAGGAGAGGCGATGGTCGGATTAACCGGACTGGAGAAATTTTCACACCTAGAGGATAAGATTTACCGTACCATCGAACTGACGAAGACGTTGCGTCAGGAGAAGGAATCGTTGGAGCGCGATGTAACGTCTGCGCGGCGCGAGTTGGGCAGTTTGACCGACGAGAAAGAACGGTTGGAGACGCAGGTCGAACGACTTCTGTCCGAACGCGACACGATTCGCATGAAGGTCGAAGCGATGCTCGACGCCATCGCCGTGCTCGATCCTGAGATGGCCGAAGCCGTCAGAAAATGACGCGCGGAGCAGTTAAATCATGAGCGCCATCAAAGGCCCCAGCGATTCACCCGGCACGCCTACGATTCGCGTGGAAATCTACAACCAGATTTACAACATTCGCTCGGACGGCGACAGCGAATACGTCACGCAACTCGCCGAGTTTGTAGACCGACGGATGCGCGAAATTTCTTCAGGCACGCTCACGGTCGATTCGCTCAAAGTGGCGATCCTCGCCGCCTTGCACGTCGCCGACGAACTCCACCGTCTCAAACGACTCCACGAACAGGCCGATTCGCAACTCGCCTCGCGCAGCGCCGAATGCGCCGACATGCTCGACCGCCTGCTCAAAGCCCGCACCGCCGCCGAACAGCAAAACGGCAAACCGAGCGCCATCTCGTTAACCTGAAAATTGAGTAAAACTGGTGTGTGATTGTCAAGTTTCGCAGGCCGCTTTTTTGCTGTTATAGCGGTTTGCGTTTGTGTGCGACCAAATGATTCAGAGCGGTTTTCAACCCCTCTGAACAGTTCTGAATCTGAGCCGTTAATTGATAGGCGCATCCATTTGCAAACCGCTATAAAACTTCTGACAACCGGTTTTGATTTGTGCTAGTATCCCGTTCGGCTGAGGGAATTCGGTCTGCGTGGTTCGTCACCGATTTCCCATGTTGAGCCAATGCCGTTGATAAGGGAGACCGACGCCGCTCTGATGCCAGTGCATTCCTTCATTGTTAAGGAACGCCGGAGGCAGCGGCTCATCAAAGGTCACCCACCTGTTGAGTGCAGGTTCAATTACGGCTTCGGAACGGCTTCGCGGATTTCCCTCTGCCATCTGTCAGCAAATCGTGAATGGTAAGCGGTAAATGGACGCAGGCAGTTTCCATTTACCGCTTACCATTCACGATTTACTTTTTAGGGGACACGGATGAGAGTGTTGATGATCGGGGATGTGGTGGCGAAGCCGGGACGCACGGCGGTCCTGGAGCGCATTCAGGACTTGCGCGAGCAGCACCGCATCGACTTGGCTGTGATGAACGCCGAGAATGTGGCGGGCGGCTTCTCCATTACGCCGCCGCTCGCCGATCAACTTTTCGCGAGCGGCATCGACGTGATGACTTCCGGCAATCACATCTTCGACAAGCGCGACGTGATCCCCTACATCGAACGCAACGGAAGGCTTTTGCGCCCCGCCAACTACCCGCCGGGCACGCCGGGCGCGGGGATGTGGATCGGGGAAGCGCACGGCGTGCGCGTCGCCGTTTTGAATTTGATCGGGCGCGTCTTCATGGGAACCGCGGATGATCCCTTTCGGGTCGCGAACGAGTTGATCGAATCCATTCCCTCAGACGTGCGCGTGCGGCTGGTGGACATGCACGCCGAAGCGACATCGGAGAAGAGTGCGATGGGCTGGTTTCTGGACGGTCGCGTCTCGGCGGTCGTCGGCACGCACACGCATGTGCAGACAGCCGACGAGCGCATCCTCCCGAACGGGACAGCTTATCTCACCGACCTCGGCATGACCGGCAGCTATGCGGGCGTCATCGGCATGAGCAAAGAGGATGTGATCGCCCGTTTCACCTCCGTGACGCAACGCCGCGCCGAACATGCGCTGGGCAACGTGCGTATCTGCGCCGCCCTCATCGACATCGACGACGAAACCGGACGCGCACGCGAAATCTCCCGACTCTCGTTGCCCCACGAATCGTGAGAGGGCTTCCGTGTCGTGGAGGCATTTAATCCGCGCTCCGGTTATAATCGGCGGCACGGTTCCTAACATTTCTCAGAACATTAACGGAGGATTTATATGAAGACCCGAACTTTGTTGCCATTGTTGCTGGTGCTCTGTTGCGCCTGCGCTTCGCAGGCGCAGAACGCCGCGCGCGGCACTGCCGAAGCGACCATCAAGGACAAAAAGATTTCCATCAACTACGGACGCCCGAGCCTGAAGGGGCGCGATCTGCTGGCGAAAGCTCCGGTCGGCACCGTCTGGCGCGTCGGCATGAACGAGGCGACCGAGATTACGACCGCAGGCGACCTCATCATCGGCGGTCAGGCATTGAAGGCCGGCAAGTATTCGCTCTGGGTGCGCCGCACGGGCGAGGATGCGTGGACGCTGGCCTTTCATCCCAAAGCGGGAGTCTGGGGCGCGCCGCCGCTCAAAGAAGGCTACGCGGCGGAGTTGCCGCTGAAACTTGAGAAGGCGTCCGATTCGGCGGAACAATTGATGATCAGCTTAACGGACATGAAAGGCGAAGGCGTGGTCAAAATCCACTGGGGCACAACCTTGATGCACGGCACTTTCGGCGTGAAATGATTGACGCGAACAAGTGACGAAAACCAGAAAGCGTGGGCGCTCCACTTGGGCGGCCACGCCTTTCTCCCTCCTCCCCCGCCTTTCCCAGCGCGTTGCCTTCCC
>JBPCIP010000206.1:0-7086 GCA_051006195.1 Pyrinomonadaceae bacterium | reverse complement strand
ACATTCCGCAACGACTCGTCTAAAGTCTCGCAAGAGACGGACACCGCGAAGTAGCGTAGGTGCTGTGCGAGTCCGCAGGGGCGCAGATAAGGCTCGCAACCTTTCGTAATCCGTCCCAAAAGACCTCAAGGTTTAGCGGAAATAACCTTGCTCGGTGATGGTCAAATTCTCGCGTCATCCGTCGTTTTAAGGTCAGCCTGCAAAGCTGCTGAGTACGTCTGATTAGCAGGGAAAAGCCCCTCAATTTATTTCCGGCTTGGTCAGAATGTAAAAGATCATCACGCCTGCCAGCAGCGCGACGACGCCGGAGATGATGCCGACCAGGGTCCAGTCGGGCCGCACCACCCCGCGCTCAATCGCCCGCGCCACGGCGATTAGAGTAGCTTGTCGAGTTGCGCCGCATAGTCCGGCGGCAGTTCGTTGCCCGTGTAGCGCACGATGCCTTCTTTGTCCAGAAAGATGACGGTCGGCGTGCCCTGCACCTTGTAGAGTTTGGCGATGCTCGCGTCCGCGTCGCGCGCGACCGCGTACTTGATGCCGAACTCTTTCACGCCGCCTGCCGTGCGCGCCTCGCTGTCCTGAATGTTGATGCCGACGACGCGCACGCCTTGCGCTTCATACTTCGCCGCCAATTCGTTGATGTGCGGCGCTTCCTCTTTGCAGAAAGGGCACCACGCCGTCCAGAAGACGACGACCGCCGGACGACCGCGCAGGGATTCGAGCGAAACGGGTGCGCCGTCCGTCTGCGTCAGTTGGAAGTCGGGCGCGTGCTCGCCGACTGCCGTGCCGCGCGCGGCGACTGTTGACGCTGTCCCGC
The DNA here is from genome assembly GCA_051006195.1 of Pyrinomonadaceae bacterium. GTDB lineage: Bacteria > Acidobacteriota > Blastocatellia > Pyrinomonadales > Pyrinomonadaceae > JAIVJZ01. The sequence continues at coordinate 6,269 of JBPCIP010000206.1, read as the reverse complement.
CGGCTTCCGTCTTGACTGTGTTAACTGGGGGGGCGGGAGGGTTGGTGGCGCGATTGCTCGCCGCGCACCCGGCTAAACCGACCAGAGCGGCGAACACCACGCCGCCGAGAATGAATGCTTTTGAACGATTCATAAATCCATCTCCGAATTTTCAATTGTTGGCCGCGACAGCCGCCCGGCGTTTTGCCTAAACCAGTCGCTTGCCCGCTTCGAGCAGCAGGTACTCGGCGATCAGGATCATCATGACGCCGAAGATTTTTTTGACTGTAACCATCCACGCGCCGGAACGCGGGAGCGCGGCGAGCGCGCCGCCGAACGTCCCCAACAAAATCATCAGCGCGCCCATGCCGAAAGCGAAGGTAAACAGGATCGTCGTGCCGAACACAACGTTGCCCTGCGCGCCGACGTAAGCCAACGCCGCGCCGAGCGCGGGCGCGGTGCAGGGCCCGACGACCAAGCCGGACGACGCGCCGACGAGGATGGCCGAGAGATAACCGTTGCCTTTGCGCTCCGGGTTCCAACTCGTCAAAAATTGCGGCGTCGGCAAGGTGAACACGTCGAGCATCGAGAGCGCGAGAACGAGCATGACTTGAGCGATGATGATAAACGTCCACGGGCTGGCCGCCCAGATGCCGAAGAGCGTCCCCGTCAAAGAGGCGAACGCGCCGAGCGCCGCATAGACGAGCGCCATGCCGAAGACGAAGAGGACTGACAGCTTGAAGCCGCGTGAGCTAAGCCTTCCGCTACTCCCGCCGTCGCCGCCGGCATTCGCCGCCGCGACGCGCCCGCCGATGAAGCCGAGTTGGATCGGAATCACCGGATAGACGCACGGCGTAAAGCTGATGAGCAGTCCGGCGACGAAGGCGGCGGGGTACGCGAGCAGCGAACCGGCGGAGAGATATTCCTGCAAATTGGAAGCGATAGAGTTCATGTCTTAACTTCAGTTCCCGTCCCGAGTTGATGCTTGCAGGGAAGGTGCGGCATGTCGTTCGTGAAAGCGAATTACCGGACCTTCAGCACGCTTTCCAGCACGACCCCGACGCGACCCCTCAACGACCGCGCGTCGCCGGAGCCGCCTTCTTCGCTGTCCCCGGCAGCACAACCGCCGTTAGCTTTTCGCCAGCGCCGCGTCGAAGGCGCGCACGTAAGTCTCACGCGCGAACGCGCCCTCGCGGTTCATGCTGTAGTGGGTGTGGAAGAGAACTTTGCCCTTCGCGCCAACGATTGCGACGAGCGAGGACTTTTTCTGATTCGCGTTGAAGAACTTGCCGATGCCGAGTTGTCGGGCTTGGGTGGCGGCCCGGGCAGTCGTCGCTTCGTTCGTCACGTCGAGTTCCACGAAGTTGAGACGGTCGCCGTATTGCTGTTTCAACTCGGCGAACGTCGGCGCCAGCTTCTTACACGCGCCGCACCAATCGGCATGCAACAAGACGACGGTCGGCTTCGCGTTACCCTTCTTATTCTTCATCTGACGCGCGTTCGCCGTCGCGAAAGGTGTGACCAAAGCGACAAATGCCAGGGCGATCATCGCTAAACGCATTGTTTTATTTTTCATTATCTCTCCTTGCAAGTTTTACTGCGCTGATGCATTACTGCTTCATTGACAATTGATGACCGCAATTTTCCGTACACTTCCGGCCAGACTGCGAGCGGTTTATCTATCTGTTAACGAGATACTGTGCGCGGGCCATTTTATTCCCCGGCTGCGTAAAACTTTCGACAGGCCATCGAAAAAGGCGAGACGGCAATTGCAGATTCGAAGCATTTGGACGTGAATCTCCTCAGGCGCACCACATCAACGCCGCCCGTGCAAGTCCATCAATGGAATCTCCTCCAGCGATCTGACCGCTCGCGGTTGCTCAGTCCCTTGACGATCAGTTGCCGCACCTCCGTCTCGCGTGGGGTCAACCGTGAGGCGAACATCTCGGACGTTCCCGTCATTGTGCTTTCGGTCAAGGGCGAAGAAGCCGTCAAGATTGAAGCTCTCGACGCGGGCGCGGACGACTATGTGACGAAACCCTTCGGTATGGGGGAACTGCTCGCGCGGGTGCGGGCAAATCTACGCCGCTCGCCCGCTCAGGATAGTGAAGCGCTCACCATCCTTGAGGAGGGAAATTTTCGCATTGACCTCGAAGCCCGCGGTATCATCGTGCGCGGGCAGGAGGTGCATTTGTCGCCGAAGGAATTTGATCTTCTGGTTCACCTCATCCGTCACCCGGGTAAAGTCCTCACGCACCGCGCGCTGCTCTCCGCTATCTGGGGCGGAAACTACGTCGAACAGACCGAGTATCTGCGGGTCTTCATCCGCCACTTGCGCAAAAAGATCGAGCCAAACCCAGCCAAACCTCGCCATATCTTGACCGAGCCGTGGATCGGCTACCGTTTCGACCCCGGCAAGTAAACCCTCATTTAGCTCTCCTTAAACCTTTAATGAATTTTTAATAAAACATCTACCCCTTTTTTATGCGGGCAGGAGTAGCGTGTCTTTTGTTGGCAAGGGGTAGTAACGCCTTGTCGTTGAAAATTTGTCTGCCGAAGTTGTTCGCGGATACCTGAACGAAGTATGTGACGAACAACGCGGGGGAACCAACGTTCCCGTCGGGAGCGAGATGCTCACGCGGGACATGGGGCGTATCGTTCGAGAGGCTGCCGTCAGGGCGTCTCTCCAGCGAAGGACACTTCTCGGTCTGAGCCCGTCAGCTAACCTCGTAGGCTCGGAGAGAAGGGGCAAGCGCAGCGCGATCAATTCCGAGGGCGCGGGGCATTTTTGCTTTCCGCGCCCTTCGTCGTGTCTGCGAAACATTAGAGGGGAAAATGAAAGAACGTCATCAATGGTTAGAGGAGCAACAAGAAATAGATTTCTATCAGGAGATAGAGTCTCTCGTTAAGAAGAACCCATGGGCCTGGCAGTCCGTTTGCGGCGTCCTGGGGCTGGCGGGCGGCGTCAGCGCGCCCTTCCTGGGTGCAACATCTGATGTCATGACATGGTTCATCAACTCGCAGACGGTAAATTCACACCTGCAAGTTTTGAGTAGCGTTTTTTGTGCCCTGACGATTCCACTGTTAATACTCGGGGCATTCTGTCTTGACTTGCTTGAGGCAAAGAGCGCGCAACTTTCTTCTCCCGCTGCCCGTTCGCGCAACGAATCAAACCCTGCGACTGCTACCGGTAGTGTCCTAATAGTGTGTTGCTGGAAATGAGAAGGGCGATCCGTTTGTTAGCGGCTCGCCCTTTTGAATAATAGCGAGTAGATAGTTAGCCAGCAGGTGGCTTGTCAGTAGCATCAATGGGCGGCGCAGTTTCCGTCTGGGACTCCGGCTCTTTGAACCGAGGGCCAAAGCCCTTTGGCATTTTAATCTCGCCAAATTGCGCTTCGTAGTTACGTAGATTGCCGCTGACGACCGCCACAAATGCTTTGGCTAATGCTGGCGTGAGATAGACTATTGCCTGATCGGTGATCAACGGCGTATCTTTGCTTGTCTCGCCCATTTGTCCGAATTGGAGTGCAACATCCCACGGAGTAAATCCACATTGCACGAAGTTGGAGTAGATTGTCTTGTAATCTACGCCCCTCTCATGGGATATTTCGCTTATGATTGTCGGCCTGCCTTCTTCGGCTTTCTGCTCTTCTGGCATGTCAGTCTCCGTTTAGTTAATTAAAGCGGTTTGCACTTGCATCTGCACTGCCAAGTCGCATCAACAAGCGTAAGACAAGTCCGATTGCCTGGTGATTTGCATGGTTTCGCTTTCACTTTAGTGCAAATGCAAGTGCAAACCGCTGTAGTTCAGTGTTCGTCCCTTCGCCCTTCTCAAGGAGCATGATGGGAATTTGCTCTCCAAACATCGGCCATACTGGTAAGCCCCACTCCTCATCTACCGCGCGATGGATAATGCGACCAGAGTTGAAGTTGGGGCTACCTAGTTTAGTAGGCGTAATTGGTGGAAACCACGTACTTGTTGAGGACACATTCTGTTGAAACATTGGGTCTTCATCGAATGAAGGTTTTTCAAGAGTCTCACGACTCATATCCTCTATGGCGAATAGTTTTTCCCCAAAACTTTCAAACTTGACGGTGAGCGTCAAGTCAAAAGCCTCCGCTAACCTTCTCAGGACGTTGATCGTCCACGACGAATAATTAACGTCTTCCAAGACAGAGATTCTCTCCTGTCTCATGCCTGCGCTTTCCGCAAGCTCCCGCTGCGTCCACTTGCGCTGCTCACGCAGTACCTTGATCTGCGTGGCGATACTTGAATTTAGAAACTCGTCGCAATAGACGTGGCGAGTTTCTTTGTCCTTGAACTCTTCACGTAAAGTTTCAGTTAATTCGCTCATGGGTGCGTCGCCTCCTTAACGGATCGGCAATGATAATTTCGCGTATGTCGGCTGCCTCTTCTGGGGAACCATCTAACTCGTCGTCTGTTTCAATCGCACCTAATAGCAGGGTGTACTCTCCGTCATTGTCAACAGGGCCTTTGCAGAGCATGGGGCGAAGTTGGACGTTACCTTTAACCTTTAGCTTGTAAATATGACCAAATATCGGCCCGGCGAGCAGTTGAGGAGGTAATTCCGGCCCATGCTTCTGAAGCATATCGAGTTTTTGGTTTAACTTGATGCGCTGCCTCTTTTCTAATCTGCGTGTCCAGAGCGCAATCTCGTTAATCCCATCCTCATTGATGTAATCGAAGAGTTCCCAACATAAAGGATTATATAACAAATTTATCATATTGCAAGTGAAAAAGCCTTGACTTGCGGACATGATAATATTATTATACCTGTAAGTTGTTCTTTGATAAGAGAAAAGGTCAGGAAGTAAAAGGTTCGCCCTTCGTTCCTGACCTTTGTTCTTTGGAGCAGTGGCTGAGTGGCTTAAGGCACCTGACTGTAAATCAGCGAGAGGGGCGCAATCCCTCCGTGAGTTCGAATCTCACCTGCTCCGCATTTGTAAGCCCCGCTTGTTGCTGAAACAACTTGCGGGGCTGTTAACCCATACAGCCGAAGCCGTACAGACTAGACACCTGCATTATACGCTTCTCGCTGTGTGGACTCAATAGGAGAGTTCACATGGTTGTAATGCCTCAGTTACGCGCGGAGGCGCGCAAGTAAGTGCTTTAGTTTCAGTACGCTCATGTTGAATTTCCGCCCGTAACTGAGGCATTACACATGGTTAGGGCAAACGCATCACTTTTTTAGAACTTTGTGGAGGTAGCTTTCATCCCAACCTGCTTTCTTGCGTTTGCTCTTGATTCCTAACTTACAACTTTTTTCTTGCTTCAGCAGATTTAACCCAATGTGTCTGAGCGTGGCTAGATTCTCTGCCGATTTTTCTTCTCTGATTCGACAATCATCTTCCCGAAACCCAATATCTAAACACCAATGCAATTGATTCTCGATTGCCCAATGTCCTCGCACACATCGCAACGCCCGCTGCGCATCGGCTCCTAAACTGCTGATAAAATATCGTCTCTCGACTGTCTTCTCTTTCCCGATGACTTCTCGAAGCGCTTCGACCATAATCACGCTTTTCAGATTCTGCCAGTCTTCTTTTTGCGCTAACCAACCAATTTCTTCCGTCACCCAGCAGCGTCTTTCTTCGATTCGCCCGTGATCTTTTTCAATTGTTTCGCAATAGTCATTGCTGATTTCTTGAAACCCGATGCGCTCTGCCCAATCCAAATAATTCTTGATTTCTTTGTGTAAATCTCCTTGATTGCCTTTCAATGAAATTACATAATCGGCTTTCTTCTCCGCTATTTGTTTGACTATCTCTTTCTGACACCCAAGCGCATCAATTGTCACCACACTGCCTTCCAAATCCAAAATCTTCAATAATTCAGGAATCGCCGTGATTTCATTCGACTTCTCCTCACATCTGACTTGTCCCAGCACCACCGATTGCTCCGATACCCATGCACTGACCACATTCAACGCCTTTTTCCCGTTCACCGGCTCTTTGCTGCCGCACAAATTCTTCCCGTCAATGTTGACCAAGACTCCTTTGCTCAGACTGACAGCAGAACTTATCCACTCGACAAATACTTCCTTCAACTTACTGTTATCCAACAAGCAAAACACTCTCCGAAAGGTATCGTGCGAGGGAATCCCATTCTTTAATTCTAAAAAATCGGCAAACCATGCTTGTTTTGCCTCGCCAAATTCTTCCATCTCTGTCCAATGCTCTGCTCCGCAAATGGTGGCGCAAATGCTAATCACCAAAATATCAAACAACGAATGAAATTTCTGATGCTCGCGTCGCGGATCATCAATCTT
>JBPCIP010000205.1:0-8172 GCA_051006195.1 Pyrinomonadaceae bacterium | reverse complement strand
GTGATGTCTTACGTGGTGGCGGGCCGCACGCGCGAGATCGGCGTGCGGATGGCGCTCGGCGCGCAAGCCGCCGATGTGCGCCGCCTCATCGTGCGACAGGGCATGACGCTCGCGCTCATCGGATTAGCCATCGGCCTCGTTGCGGCCTTCGCCGTCGCGCGCCTGTTGACCGGCCTGCTCTACGGCGTCAGCCCGACCGACCCGCTGACGTTCGCGGTTGTTGCGCTCCTGCTCGGCACAGTCGCCCTGCTAGCCTGCTACATCCCCGCGCGCCGCGCCACCAGAGTCGATCCGATAATCGCGCTCAGGTACGAATGAGCGGAATGCGGATTGCGGATTAGAAAACATCCGGCTTCCAATCCGCAATCCGAAATCCGCATTCCGCAATCAGGGGAGGTTGTGATGGGAACTTTGTGGCAGGATATTCGGTACGGATTTCGGATGCTCTTGAAGAGTCCGGGGTTCACGGCCATGGCGGTGCTGTCGCTCGCCATCAGTATCGGCGCGAACACGACGATCTTCAGTTTGGTCAACGCCGTGTTGTTGCGCCCGCTGCCCGTCGCTGCACCCGAACGACTCGTCAACGTACATGCCGTTAACCCGGATGGCAGCAGTTTCCATTCGTTCTCCTATCCTGATTACGTCGATTATCGCGATCAGAGCAACGTCTTCACGGGCCTCGCCGCTTATACGATCAACACCTACAGCCTGAATACGGGCGGGCAGTCGGAGCGCATCTTCGGTCTGGTCGCCAGCGAAAACTTTTTCGCCGTGCTCGGCGTGCGCCCGGGCATCGGTCGCTTCTTCACGCCGGAAGAAAATCGCTCGATGAACGGCGAGCCGGTGGCCGTGCTCAGCCACGGTTACTGGCAGCGACGCTTCTCCGGCGACGCATCCGTCATCGGGAAGACGCTCGTTTTGAACGGCCATCTCTATCACGTTATCGGCATCGCGCCGCCGAAATTCACCGGCCCGCGCGTCGCCTTCGCGCCCGACATCTACGTGCCCGTGTGGACGCAGGAGGTGGCAATCGAGCGGGGCGCGCAGTGGCTGCGCAACCGGGATGGGGGCAGTCTCGAAATCGTCGGGCGGCTGAAGGCGGGCGCGACGGTGGAGCAGGCACAAGCCGCTTTGAGCACGGTCGCCGGGCGTCTCACCGAACAGTACCCGGATTCGCACAAAGGTAAGGGCGTCGAAGTGCGGCGGACCAATACGGGACTGGGACAGATGGAAAACGCGGTCATCGGCTTCATGAGCGTCCTGATGGCGGTCGTCGGATTGGTGCTGCTGATCGCGTGCGCCAACGTGGCGAGCATGTCGCTCGCGCGCGCAGCGATGCGGCGCAAAGAGATCGCGATCCGGCTCGCGCTCGGCGCGCGGCGCGGTCGCATCATCCGGCAATTGCTGACGGAGAGCGTGATCCTCTTTTTGCTCGGCGGCACGGCGGGGCTGCTCCTCGCCGCGTGGTTAAACGATCTGCTGCTCAACTTCAAGCCGCCCGTCTCTTTCACTCTCGAACTCGACCTCGGCATCGACGCGCGCGTGTTGTGCTTCACTCTGCTCGTATCGCTCGTGACGGGCGTGCTCTTCGGTTTGATGCCTGCCGTTCAGGCATCAAGACCCGACGTGCTGCCGGCGTTGAAAGACGAGTCGGCGAGCGGGAGTTATCGCCGCTCGCGTTTGCTCGGCGCGTTCGTCGTGGGTCAAGTCGCCGTCTCGCTCGTCCTGCTCGTCACGACGGGGCTGTTCCTGCGTTCGCTGCAAAATGCCCGCGTTCTCGATCCGGGCTTCAACCCTGAAAATGTTTTCAACGCGAGTTTCGATCTTTCCATTCAAGGCTATCAGGAAGAGAGGGGGCGCAATTTCTACGGGCAATTGCGCGAGCGGGTGATGGCCTTGCCCGGCGTCGAAGCGGCTGGTTTCGCCCGTCAAGTCCCGCTCGGCGGCAACCGCATGGAGACCGGCATCAACGTCGCCGGGCTGGAGCCGCCGGCGGGCCGCCCCGCCTTCTCCACGGACTTTAACGTCGTCAGCCCCGGCTACTTTCCGACCCTCGGCATTAATCTGCTGCGCGGGCGTGGCTTCGACGACGCGGACAGGGAGGGCGCGCCCCGTGTCGCCGTGATCAACGAAACGATGGCGCGACGCTATTGGCCGAACGAAGACGCGGTGGGCAAACGCTTTCAGATGGGCACGCGCGACGCGGGCGAGCCGCTTGAGATTGTTGGAGTCGTCAAAGACGGGAAATATCTCACGCTCGGCGAAGACCCGCTGCCCTTTTTCTATCTGCCCTTCGCGCAGAGCTACGACGCGCAGATGACTCTGCACATGAGAACCGCGCCGGACCAGGCCGCGAACGTGCTCGCGGGGCTGCGCCGGGAGGTGGCGGCCATGGACGCAGGCGTCCCGTTGCTCGACGTGATGCCCTTGACGGAGGCCATCGGCGTTTCGCTGCTGCCGCTCAAGCTGGCGGCGACTGTGGCGGGGATGTTCGGGGCGGTCGGGCTGCTGCTGGCGGCCATCGGCCTCTTCGGCGTCGTCAGCTTCTCCGTCGCCCGGCGCACGCGCGAGATCGGCATCCGCATGGCGCTCGGCGCGCAACGCACGGATGTGCTCAAACTCGTCGTCGGCCAGGGCATGCGCCTCGCCGGCCTCGGCCTCGGCTTGGGCCTGTTGCTCTCAATCGCACTCACGCGCCTGCTGTCGAGTCTGCTTTACGGCATCGGCGCAACCGACGCCGTAACTTTCATTGGGGTCGCCGCGCTGCTGGCCGTCGTCGCTTTGCTCGCCAGCTATCTTCCCGCGCGCCGCGCCACGAAAGTCGATCCGATGATCGCGCTACGCTACGAATAAATCAGTGATAGGTGATGGGTGATGAGATAAAAACAAGATTGGTGTTTTGTTCCAATCATCCATCACCTATCACTCTCAGATTGAGGTTTGATTATGGGAACACTCATACAAGATTTACGATACGCATTGCGGATGTTATGGAAGAATCCGGGCTTCACGGCGGTGGCGGTCGTGGCGCTGGCTTTGGGAATCGGGGCGAACACGACGATCTTCAGCGCGGTGAACGCCTTGCTGCTGCGCCCGTTTAATTTCACTGGCACGGAGCGGCTCGTCGTGATGTGGGAGCGGCAACCGGGGACGACCGCTCGCAGTTCCGTCTCACCCGCCAATTTCCTCGTAGTGCGCGAAGAGAACACCACCTTCTCCCACATCGCGATGTACAACAGTCTCTCGCTCAATTTAACCGAGGGCGATGAACCGGAGCGACTCGAAGTCTCCACCGTCTCGCCGGCGATGTTTGCCGCGCTCGACGTGCGCGCCGCCGTGGGACGCACCTTTACGGCAGACGAGGAGCGCGAGGGAGAGGACAAGGTCGTTGTCCTGACGCACGACTTCTGGAAGCGACGCTACGCTTCCGACCCCGCCGTTATCAATCGCACCATGATGCTCAACGGGCGACCCTACATAGTGGTCGGCGTGATGGCCGAAGATTTCAATTTCCCGCCGACCAACAGCGACATCCTGACCCCTTTCGCCGTCACGGATGACATGAGACAGGATCGCGGCTCGCATTACGTCCGCATGATGGGACGACTCAAGCCGGGCGTCTCTTACGCGCAGGCCGATGCGGAGTTGGGCGCAATCGCGGGCCGGCTCGCGGCTGAGTTCCCGGAGACGAACAGCAACCGCACCATCGCCGTCGAATCCCTGCAAGCTTCCTACGTGCGCGGGCCGCGACCGGGTCTCATCGTGCTGCTCGGCGCGGCGGGCTTCGTGCTCCTGCTGGCCTGCGCCAACGTCGCGAACCTCCTGCTCGTGCGCGCGTCGGCACGACACAAAGAGATCGCGATCCGCATGGCTCTGGGCGCGAGCCGCTTTCGTTTGATCCGGCAGTTGTTGACGGAGAGCGTGTTGCTCGCGCTCCTCGGCGGTCTACTCGGTTTGCTGTTCGCCATCTGGGGCATTGATCTGATGGTGCTGGGCATCCCCGCGAGCCTCTCGCGTTACCTGCCGGGCTGGAAAAATCTAGGCATCGACAGGACGGTCTTTGTTTTCACCTTCGCCGTTTCGATCCTAACCGGCATCATCTTCGGCCTCGCACCCGCGCTACAAGCGACGAAGACGAACTTCAACGAGGCTTTGAAAGACGGCGGGCGAACTTCGGGCGGGGGCTTCAGTCGCAACCGTCTGCGCGGCGCACTCGTCGTCGCCGAAGTCGCGATCTCGCTGACGCTGCTCATCGGCGCGGGACTGATGATCAAAAGTTTCTACGAACTGTTGAAAGTTGATCCGGGCTTCAAGCCCGAAAGCGTACTTGTAGTGGATGTCACATTGCCGCGCACGAAGTACGAGGAGAAAACGGCGCGCGTGAATTTTTTCGAGGGGGCGGTCGAGCGAGTGGGCGCGCTGCCGGGCGTGCAAGGGGCGGGCGCGGTCAATATCCTCCCGCTCTCGCGCAACAATAGTAGTTCCGCCTTCTCGGTTGTGGGTCGCCCGCGACCGGAGCGGGGAACGGAACCGCAGGCCAATTTCCGCATCGTCACCACACACTATCTTGAAGTGATGGGCATCCCTCTGCGTCGCGGTCGCCACCTCTCGCAAAGCGACCGGGCGGATTCCACTCACGTCGTCCTCATCAACGAAGTGCTCGCCGACCGCTTCTTTCCCGGCGCTGACCCGCTCGGCCAACGCCTGAACTTCGGCGGCGATGAGGAGAAAGACTGGCCCGAGATCGTCGGCGTCGTCGGCAACATTAAACATGAATCACTGACCGAAGAGATCGAGCCGGAAGCTTACGCGCCGCTGGCGCAACAGCCGTGGTACACGATGAGCATCGTCGTGCGGGCGACGGGCGATCCGCTCTCGCTCGCCGGGGCCGTGCGACAGGAGATCGGGGCGATTGATAAGGACCAGCCGATCTACAACGCGCGGGCGATGGAGCGGGTCGTCTCCGAATCGCTCGCTCCGCAACGGGTGACGATGGGTATGCTCGGCGTCTTCGCCGTCATCGCACTTCTGCTCGCCTCCGTCGGCATCTATGCCGTGATGTCATACGCCGTCGCGCAGCGCACGCACGAGATCGGCATCCGCATGGCGCTCGGCGCACAACCGCAAGACATTCTCAAGTTGGTCGTCCGGCAGGGAATGTTGCTGGCTCTGATCGGAATCGGAATCGGCATCGTCGCTTCCTACTGGCTGATGCAGGGCTTGTCGGCCATTCTCTACGGCGTGAGCGCGACCGACCCCGTCACCTTCAGCCTGATCTCCCTGTTGCTCGCGCTCGTCGCCTTCGCGGCCAACTACATCCCCGCGCGTCGCGCCACCAAAGTCGATCCGATGGTGGCGCTCAGATACGAATAACGATGGCGGATTTCGGAGTGCGGATTGTAAAGAGTGTAGGTGATGGATGATGGAAACAAAACAGCAGTCTTGTCTTTATGTCATCACCTATCACCCACCACCTATCACTCAGAGATTGAGGTTTAATTATGGGAACACTCATACAAGACTTTAACTACGCCTTACGGATGCTGTGGAAGAGCCGTGCCTTTACGCTCGTCGCAGTGCTGGCGCTGGCTTTGGGCATCGGGGCGAACACGGCCATCTTCTCGGTCGTCAATACGGTGCTGCTGCGCCCGCTTCCTTATCAAACACCTGAGCGTCTCGTCTGGCTCTGGGAAACCAGCCCGCTCAACGACATCAAGCAGGAGGTCGCCTCCTTCCCGAACTTCGACGACTGGCGTCAGCAGAACCAGACCTTCGATGCCCTGGCGGGCTTCGCCAATTCGACGCCGAGCCTGACGGGCGGTGGCGGCGAGCCGGAGCGTGTGCCGGGCGCGGCGGTGCTCGGCGACTTGTTCTCGGTGTTGGGCGTCGAGCCGATGCTTGGGCGCAAGTTCCTTTCAGAGGAGAATGAGGAGGGCAAGCACCGCGTCGTCATCCTGAGTCAGGGTTTGTGGCGGCGACGCTTCGGCGGCGACCCGCAGATCGTCGGCCAACAGATCAGCATGAACGGCGGCCAATATACGGTCGTCGGCGTGATGCCGCAAAACTTCCAGCACCCGAATCCGGATGTGCGCCGCCCCGTCGAATTGTGGCAACCGCTCGCGGTGAGCGCCGGCATGAGGAACTCGCGGCGCGGCGACTTCCTGAGCGTCATCGCGCGACTCAAGCCCGGCGCGAATCTGGAGCACGCGCGCGCGGAGATGAAAGCCATCGCCGCGCGGCTCGAACAGCAGTACCCTGGTACGAACAGCGGGTGGAGCGTCATCGTGCAGCCGCTCCACGAGCGGTTCACCGGCGATGTGCGACCGGCGCTTCTGATCCTTTTGGGCGCGGTCGGCTTCCTGCTCCTCATCGCGTGCGTCAACGTCGCCAATCTGCTGCTCGCGCGCTCAAGCACTCGGCATAAAGAGATCGCGATCCGCGTGGCTCTCGGCGCTCGCCCCTTCGACGTGTTCAAGATGGTCTTGAGGCAGGGGCTATGGCTGGCTCTCGCGGGCGTCGGCAGCGGCATTGTCGCTGCGTTCGCCGTCACGCGATTGTTGGCGAGTCTGCTCTACGGCGTGCTCCCGACCGATGCCGTGACTTTCGCCGGAGTCTCGGCGCTGCTGACAACCATCGTGCTGCTCGCCTGCTACATCCCCGCGCGCCGCGCGACGAGAGTTGATCCGATGGTGGCCTTACGTTACGAGTAAAAACAGGGATGAGGGCGCAGGGATGAATAAGAGAAACACTCAAGCGAATAACTCTTTTTTCATTCCCGCATCCCTGCGCCCTCATCCCTTCAAAGGAGTGTGTCAGATGAATCGAAAAAAACTTGGCGGCTTGGCGCTGGCCGTTTGTCTCGGCGTCGCGTCGGCGCAGGGGCAGCAGAAAATTGAGCGCACGAAGACTATCAAAGACGATTCCGTTTCCCGGACGGACACGGACTTGCGCTGGACCCATACCTCTTCCGACGGAAAGAACGAGGTCAGTCTCACCATCAGGAACGCGCAATTCAACGACGACTACACGGACGTTGAGAGCATCATGCCAGGCGGTTCCTTCCGCATCTCGGAGGAGCGAGAAGGCGTCGCGCGGCGGCTCGAAATTACACGCGAGGCGGACGGGCAATTGAAGCGCGTCTACGCGCTCGGCGGCGAAGCGCGCCCGTATGACGCGGCAGCCCGCGCGTGGCTGGCGAAGTTGTTGTCCGAGACGGTGGCGGGCAGCGGCTACGATGCGCCGGGGCGCGTCGAGAAAGTTCTCGCGAAGCGCGGCGTGGACGGCGTGCTCACGGAGATCGCGCGGCTCAAGACGGACTATGCGCGGCGCGTCTATGCCTCCGCCCTCATCGAGCGGGGGAAGTTGAACGGCGCTCAGTTGGCGAAATTGCTGGGGCAGATGGCGCGCGACATCACTTCCGATTATGAGAAAGCCACGCTGCTCATCAAGGCTGTGCATCTGGATGTCAACGACGCGGGCGGGCGTTCGGCGTTCTTCGAGGCGACGAACACGATCAGGTCGGATTACGAACGGCGGCGGGTGCTCTCCGCGTTGTTCAAGCGCAGCGATCTTTCGCGGGAAACTTTGCTGCTCGCGGTCAAAATTGTCGATGGGATGGATTCGGATTATGAGAAAGCGAACGTTTTGATAGGAGCCGCGCGGGTGAAGGCGGCGGATGAGGAGGTGGATTCCGCGATCCGCAAAGCGGCGCTCGCGTTCAAATCCGATCACGAACGCGGGCGCGTGCTCACCGTCGTCGCGAGAAAGCAATCATAGCGGGCGAGGCTGGGTGCAGCGCAGCCCTGGTTTGCCCCGGAGTGTTACTGTCAACCTGACGCGCTGCGAAAGTTGTTCCGGTCAGGCTCGCGCGTTACGGGTAACTTATCGGTTCAGGAGAAGTCAACTACCACGCCGTGAACGGCGGTGGCTTGTCCTTCCAGTTTTCGGGCTGCGCCCCGTTAGTCGAAACTAAGACGGAGGTACTTATGGGGATGGCTGACAAAACAGTGGCGTCTGTTTTCCTTGCGGGTGCATCCCGTCGTGTGTGGGAGTACGAGGCTCGCCACCGGCTCGTACAGCTTCTTACGTCACTCATGCCCACTCACGATACTCAAGGCTCGTGTCAATCCGTTCAGCGCAGTAGCTTGAGATTTCGGCTTGGATTATACCCCA
>JBPCIP010000204.1:0-31160 GCA_051006195.1 Pyrinomonadaceae bacterium | reverse complement strand
CTCTCCAGGTATTTAACGCCCGCGCCCGTGTTGAAGAGCACGACGCGCTCCGTGGGTTTGACCGCGCCGCTTGAGAGCATCTCTCTTAACGCGGGCAGGCAGGCCGCGCCTTCGGGGGCGACGAAGATTCCTTCCGCCGCGCCGATCTCTTTGGTCGCCGCGATCAAATCTTGGTCCGTCACACTGATAGCCGTCCCGCCCGACTCTCTGAGCGCGTCGAGGATCAAAAAGTCGCCGATGGCCTTCGGCACGCGCAGGCCCGAAGCGGTCGTCGCGGCGTCGGGAAACTCGTCCGCGAAACGCTTGCCTGCGGCGAACGCGCGGACGATGGGCGCGCACCCCGCCGCCTGCACCGTCACCATGCGCGGGCGATGGCTTCCGATCCAATTCATCTGTTCCATTTCGTCAAACGCTTTCCACATGCCGATGAGTCCCGTCCCGCCGCCCGTCGGGTAGATGATCACGTCGGGCAGAGTCCAATCGAGTTGTTCGGCCAATTCGTAGCCGAGCGTCTTCTTGCCTTCCACGCGATACGGTTCTTTCAAAGTCGAAACGTCGAACCAGCCTTCCGCTTCTTTGCGCCTGCCGACCTCCGCGCCGCAATCTGTGATGAGCCCGTCCATCAACGTGACGTGTGCGCCCGTCTGTTCGCATTCGACGATGTTGGCGCGCGGCGTATCTTTCGGCATGAAGATGTGCGCTTCAAGTCCGGCGCGGGCGGCGTAGGCCGAGAGCGCGCCGGCGGCGTTGCCCGCCGAAGGGACGGCGAGTTTACGCGCGCCCAGTTCCTTCGCCATCGAAACGGCAGTTGTCATGCCGCGCGCCTTGAAACTCTGTGTCGGGTTCTGCGATTCGTCCTTGATGTAGAGTTCGTTCATCCCCAATTGCGCGCCCAAGCGTGCGGCGCTGAGGAGCGGCGTCCAGCCTTCGCCGAGCGAGACGATATTTTCTGCGTGCGCGACGGGCAGCACCTCTCGGTAACGCCATAAATCTGCCGACCTTTCCCGTAAACTTTCCTTCGTCAACCCGGCGGCGGCGCGCTCCAGATCGTAACGAACCAGAAGCGGCTTGCCGCATTCACGACAAAGATTGTGCAAGCGCCGTGCCTCGTGTCTGAGTCCGCAGGCGGCGCATTCAAGATGTGTCACATTCATTGAAAATGGTGTCCTTTCGGAAATTTGTGATGTGGATCAAAACGCCAGCAATCATACGCCAGCCACAAAACATCCGTCAGGTGGAGCAATCGTCCGACAGTGCCGATTGCGGAATGCGGATTTCGGATTGCGGATTAAAGTAGAGACCTGTTTTTCCATCGGCATTCCGCAATCGGCACGCCCGCCGGATGACAACGACGCGGGAAAGGCTTTATCTTGTCACTCGTCATTTATCACTCGTCGCTTGTCGCTCATCACGTTGTTTATGCCTGTTCGTCTGCTCGCGCTCGATCTTGATGGCACGCTCCTGAACTCGCTCGGCGAGGTGAGCGCACGCAATTGTGCGGCGATTGCCGAAGCGCGTGCGGCGGGCGTGCGCGTCGCGCTCGTGACGGGGCGCAGGTTTCGCGACGCCCGCCCGCTCGCGCTCCAACTCGGTCTCGACGTTCCAGTTATCGCCCACAACGGCGCGCTCACCAAACACGCGCGCACGCTTGAAACCGTCGCCGTCAGTTTGTTGCCGCTGGAGACGGCGCGCGAAGTCTTGCGCGTCGGTCGCGCGCACCGCGCCGACCCGCTCGTGAGCGACGACCCGCACGGCGCGGGGCTGCTCGTCTACGATCACCTGCGCGACACCGCCGGCCCCGTCGCGGAGTACATCGCGTGGTCGCGCCGCATTCACGGCGACGAAGCGGAGCGCGCTATTTTGCATGTCTCGTCGCTCGAAGACTATCTCGATCACGCGCCCATCCACATCACTTTCTCCGGCGCATATGCCGACATCGAACGCCTGAGCCTCGTCTTCGACGATGCGCTCGGCGGGAGCGTGAAGCTGATGACGACCATTTACCCGCACATTGATTTCGGCTTGATCGACGTGATTCATCCGAACGTGTCGAAGGGCACGGGGCTGGCCGCAGTCGCCGCAGAATATAACCTGACGCCCGCCGAAGTGATGGCCGTCGGCGACAATCATAACGACATGGAGATGTTGGAGTTTGCCGGGACGCGCGTCGCCGTCGCCAATGCCGAACCGCGCGTGCTCGGCCTCGCAGGCATTCACGTCACGACGACTAACGAGGAAGACGGCGTGGCCTCGGCCATCGAAAAATTTATCTTGGAAGCAAAAACTACTATGAAAGGATGAGGAGTTGTCCGCTGTCCGCAGACAGTTGTCCGTTGCCTGTGGCTCTCACGAGAGTTACTTAAGATGCAACGGAACAATCAACGACGGACGACGGACGACGAACAACGAACCATGACCAATCGCATTGCGAACATCAAGACGAACCACGGCACGATCCGTTTCGAGTTGCTGGAAGAAGACGCGCCGAAGACGACCGACAATTTCATCAAGCTGGCCGAGCGCGGTTACTACGACGGCGTCATCTTTCACCGCATCATCAGTGGCTTTATGATTCAGGGCGGCGACCCGACAGGCACGGGGCGCGGCGGCGAAAGCGCGTTGGGAGGTCGCTTCGCCGACGAAATCAACCGCTCGTCCGAACTTTATCAGGGCGCTTATGCGAAGGGCACGGTGGCGATGGCGAACTCCGGGCCGAATACGAACGGCTCGCAGTTCTTCATCATGCACGCCGATTACCCGTTGCCGCCGAGCTACAGCAAGTTCGGGCGCGTCATCGCAGGACAGGAAGTGGTGGACGCCATCGCCTCGGTGGCGAAGGATAGCGGCGACCGCCCGCGTCAGGATGTGGTGATGGAAAAGGTGACAATCGAAGCGGGCGACGGGCAATAAGCGGCTGCTCAAACGCGGAACTTTTGACGCAGAGGGCGCGCAGAGAAGACGCAGAGGACGCGGAGGGAAAAGTGTTTTTCTCTGCGCTCTCTGCGTCTTCAACTCTGCGCCCTCTGCGTTTAAGTTTACTTGATGTCCTCAAACTCCCCTGCGATGACGACAACACCCGATTCATCGAAGCGCACCCGGATGCTGTGATTGACCGGGCTGAAACCGCGACCGAGGTGCGGCGACTGCCTGATAGCCGCAATCACGAAACGTTTGGCCGCCTCGACCGCTGTCGCCAGATTCAGGCCCCGCGCGAGACCGGCGGCGATGGCGGCGGCGAGCGTACAACCCGTACCGTGCGTCGCGTCGGTCGTGATGCGCGGGGCGCGAAAGAGTCGAACTTGCCCGCCGTCGTCGAGCAGGTCCAAGGCGTCGCCCGTGAGGAGATGCCCGCCTTTGACGAGCACGGCGCGCGCGCCCATCTCGCGAATCACGGACGCGGCGCGGCGCATGTCCGCTTCGGTCGCGATCCTGAGGCCGGTGAGACGTTCGGCTTCGGGGATGTTGGGAGTCACGACGCGCGCGAGCGGCAGCAGTTCCGATTGCAAAGCGGCGAGCGCATCGTCGTCAATCAGGTCGTAACCGGAGGTCGAGCGCACGACCGGATCGACGACCGGCGCGATTTCATGCAAAGGCGTCTCGCGCAGCAGGCGCGCGACTTCGACGATGACTTCGCGCGTCGGGAGCATTCCGGTCTTCACGCCCGCGACTTGAAAATCTTCGACCACAGGGAGCACCTGTGCGCGCACTGTCTCCGCCGTCTGGTGCGCCGCGCCGAAAACGCCCGTCGTGTTCTGAAACGTGAGCGACGTGACGGCAGCCGTCGCGAAACACCCGAACGACGTAAAAGTTTTTATATCCGCCAACACCCCCGCACCGCCTGAAGGATCGAATCCGGCGATGGTCAACGCGACCGGCATCCTGTTTGTTGCTCGCATGGACATCACGGTAAATAAAAAAACATATTCACGCAAAGGCGCAGAGAGGAGGACGCTAACAAAAACGCGAGGCGAAAGGCGCAAACAAGAAGAGGTGTTTTTTTCGTCTCCTCCGCTTTGCGTCTTTGCGTGAAATTTATCCCACGTAGGTTTCTCTCAACTCTTTGACGACCACGCCGAGTTTACTAACGTCGTTGAAGAGACGAATGGCGGCGATGCCTTGCGCGCCCGCGTGCAAGACTTGGGGAAGTTTGTCGCGGGTGATGCCGCCGAGGGCGAGGAGCGGGAACGGCGCAAGCTCTCGCGCCGCTTCGCGCAGAAGTTCGAGGCCGCACGGCGGTGCGCCGTAGGCGCGTTTCGACGGCGTGTCGAAGACAGGACCGAAGACGGCGAAGTCCGCGCCGTCCGCGTGTGCCTTGCGCGCCTCTTCCAGCGAATGCGTGGAGACGCCGATGAGAAAGTTGCTATGCGAGATGCGGCGAACGGTGGAGGCGTCGAGCGAGCGCGTGGTGAGATGAACGCCATCGGCTCCGGCGGCGAGCGCGATGTCGGCGTGGTCGTTGACGAGTAGGCGCGTGGCGCTGTCTTTGGTTATGGCGACGGCCTGCGCGATGAGTTCGTAGAGGAGGCGCGGGCGCAGGGATTTTTCGCGCACTTGGATGAGGGTGACGCCTGCCGCGACGCCCGCGGCGATGAGCGCGAGCAGGCGCGCAAACTCTGCGCCGGACGGATCGGTATCGTGCGTGGTGCGCCCGTCAGTGATCAGATAGCTGATCGGCGTGTTCGGGTTGAGCGGCATGGGACGAAGGCGCGGCGGGCGCATCGACTGCGCCGCCGAAAGCGCGCACGCTGCGGCGGAAGTGAGCGATCTCCCAGAAGGCCAAACCGAAGTTGATGAGGCCGAGTCCGGTCACTGCGCCGCGCGTCCAGCCGGAAGCGATGGCCTGCTGCAAAACGTGAAGCCCCGTCTTCTGCGCCACGTAGACGAGAAAGAAGTTGTCGCCCCAATCGCTCAGGCCGAACGGGTGCATCCACGGCAAGAACGTCAGCACGATGCCCGCTTCCAGGCACAGGATGATGTAAAAGATGACGGTTAATCGGGCAGACATATTGATAGAAGTCAGAGGTCAGAGGCTCGAAGCAAGCAGTTTTAGCTGGCCTCCAGCCTCTAAATCAGTCCTTGCGAGATTGGGACACAAGCAAAAAGCCGAACCACGATAATCACACGAAACAACACCAATTTTTCGTGTGATTCGATTTAAGTTTTTTGCGCTTGCAAGTCGCGCAGTTTGGTGGCGACGCCGCGATAGTTGACATCTGTGGCGTAGACTTCAGAGAAAATTTCGAGGGCGCGTTCGAGGTTGCCCATGTGCTCGTAGGCCAGCCCGAGTTCATAGCGCAACGCTTGATATTCGTCCTCAGTATGGCCGGGCGTCTCCAAGCCTTTTTTGAACCACATGGCGGCGGGGCGCGGCATGTTTTTTTGCATGAAGCAATGGCCGAGCAGGTTGCAACATTGCAGATAACGCGACGTGCCGTCCTGCGGCGCGACGAGCGCGATGGCCCCTTGCAGTTCCTCGACCGCTTGATCGATCAACCCCATTTCGCGGTAAGCGAGGCCCGTGTTGTAATGCGTTTCGTAATCGCCGTCGGGTGCGGGGTCTTTCGCTTCCACGTCATCGCGGAATTCACTGAACATGTCAGCGAAATCGGGATGTCCAGCGCTCTTCGGCACGGAAGCAGAAGCCGCCGAAGATGAAGCGGCGTCCGCTTGCTCCGGCATCGTAAACTGCGGCGCGGAGTGCGCGACGGGGGCGGCGCTGGCCGGGGCGTCTTCAGCCACTTCCCTCGCCGGGGCCATGAAGAATTGATCGCTGAGTTCGACTTCGTCCGTAGCTGCCTCTTCAATTGGCGCGGAAAACTCAAATTGCGTATAACTCTCAAACTCCGCCGTCCGCGCCGCGCTGCTGCTGCTGCTGCTGCTGCTGCTGCTGCTGCTGTCTTCCATCACGACCGGAGAGGGTGGCGGCGGCGGCGGGGATGCGTCCTCCGGCAGTTGGCGGCGACGCAGGTGAATTTCTTCGCTTGGACCGTACTGGCGTTCAAGCATGTCGAGCGTGTCGCGCGCGATGTCGGCGTAGCCCTGTGCGAGATAGAAGTCAACGCTTTCGAGTTCCTGTGCGAGCAGTGCCTTCACACGCTCGTCGCTTGCTCCGCTTGCTCCCTCCGACGGCGCATCGATGGCGAAGACCGATTCATCGAAGGAACTACTCACGCTGATCTCACCCGCATCGAAAGCCGACGCGCCGGATGACCTTGTCGTCATGGGCGCGGCCAGATCAACATTGAGATCGGCGAAGGAGGAGTTCGGATCGACGGCAACGACTGGCTCTTCCCGCTTCCGCTCTTCAGTGGTTTCCGGCACGGCGACGGAGTTCCATTCAAATTCGCTCAGGCTGCTGCTGCTGCTGCTGTCGCCGGAGTTATTCAGGGAAGCGGATTGATCCGGCGCGGAGATGTCGTTGCGCTTGCTGACATTGTCGAAGCGGGGAATTTCTCCGGCGGGGAGCGCGGCGAAACTCCCTTCTGCGGCGCGTTGTTCGGTTGCGTCAGAATCTTCGCGCATGTCTTCGGGGGGAGCCTCGCCGAGTTCGTGCAGGCGTTCGTGATAACTCTGGTCGAAAGGCACGAGGCGCACAAGATGTTCGAGGGCACGCCGCTCTTCGTCAACGAGATGATGCGTCTGCGCCGCTTCGGCGAGGCGTTCGAGCGTCACGCGCATGCGGTCGTCGTCGCGCTGCCATGTGTGGATGCGTAACAGCAGGCGGAGAGCTTCGAGTTGTTCGGGGTCGCGGGCGAGCGATTCGTTCAAGAGTCCGAGCAGCGTCTGTTCCTGCCGTCCGGCGAGGGCGGGTTCCGTCGCGCGACCGAGGACGCGCACCGTCGCCGCCGCATCGCCGCGCTGCAAGTAGAGTCGCGCCACTTCAAAAAGGAAGGGATAGTTTGACGTGTCGAGAGCGAGGAGTCGCTCTACGGCGCGTTCAGCCGCGGGCGCATCTTCGGAATCGAGATAGGCGCGGGCCAGCATGGCGTGGAGTTCCACATCCTGCGGGGCCGCGGCCACGGACTGCTCCAACACCGCCGCCGCTTCATCCGACGCACCGAGTTTGGTATGCGCCGCCACCAGCCCGTGCAACACTGCATGATTCTGAGGTCTGACTTCATAGGCTTGCGCGTAAGCCTTGAGTGCCCCTGGCGCGTCGTCGCGCGCCAGCAACCGCTCGCCCGCCTTGGTGAAGGCGTCCGCCGCCTCTTCGCGCAAGCCTTCGCTCAGGAAGCCCTCGCCGAGCCGCAGCCGTATCTCGATGTTGTTCGGCTCAAGGTCGGCGCTGCGGCGCAATGCCTCCAGCGAATCGCGCATCTGCCCGGAGCGCGCGTAAACGTCGGCGATGTTCTGGTATTGTTCGCGCGCCTCGACGAAATGTCCCTGCTGTTCATAGAGCACGGCGAGGCGTTGGGCGATAACGGGTAGGTGCGGATCGAGGCGCGAGATTTTTTTATAGATGGCGATGGCTTTGAGGGTGAAGCCTTGTTCGCGATAATGGTCGGCGACGAGTTGGAAGCAGTCAATGGCCTCCTGTATTTTTTTGGTGCGCGCGTAGAGGTCGCCGAGCGTGTTGAGCGCGCTATAGTCGTTCGGGTCGCGTTCGATAATACGGCGATACTCGCCGATAGCCGAAGGAATCTTGCCCTGCGCAAGATACTTTTCAGCCGCACTGATGATCTTTGCTTTATCGAATCCCATCGGGAAACTTTGTTGTGTCCGCGTCGGGGGTTAGGCTGTCTCCGTCATGCCGCGCCCGGCAGAAAGCGTCTTACGGCCCGGCTCGCGCATTCAACTGTCGATAGCGGGCAGATTTTACGCTAGCATGCGTCGACAACGAGTGTCAACAGCATCATTCTGAAGCGTTGCCGCACCGTTCGACGCATGTTTAGACCAAGCGCGAATGAGCGCTTCCGCTGACCTTGAACGAAGACTTTCCGCTTGCGCTCGAACGCGGAGACCAGACTCTTTTGATTGCACAGGATTCGGACACAGCGGCATGCGCCGATGCGCCGCCTCAACTAAACGCCCGTTCGCCCGCGCTGCGATTCGCCGAAGGCACAGCCCTCTGCGGCTTGCTGCTCTACGCCGTCTTCGCGCCGCATTCGATTGCCGGCGCGTGGATCGCGCTCTCCGTCTCCATCGCGGGCTTCATCGCGCGCACGTTCATCAGTCGCCGCGCTTCCCTGCCGCGCCGCACGCCGCTCGATCTGCCTCTCTGGCTTTTCTACGCGTGGAGCGTCCTCTCCGCCCTGCTTTCCGCCGAGCCGCGCGTCAGTCTCCTGAAACTCATTTCCGTCAGCAGCTTTCTCATCTTCTATCTCGTCCGCTCGCTCGTCACGCGCCGCACGGCCTTCGCCATCGCCCTGTTGATGATCGCGTCGGGCGCGGCGGGCGCGCTGTGGAGCATCTCGGAAGTGGCGCGCGGGCGCGGCGTCATCATCGATGAAATTGCGCCGGACAGCCCCTTGCGCCATCCGTCTTTGCGCGTCGCGGCGGGCGACTGTCTGTGGCGCGTGAACGGACGGCACATTGATTCGGTGGCCGAGATCGACGAAGCCATCAGGCGGACGCCCACGGGCGCACAACTCAAGCTGAGTTTGTTTTCGCAGGGCGAACAGGTCGAGCGCGCCGGGTTAATAGTGACCGGCGAAATAAAAGCACGCCCGTCGCCTGCGAGTGTCCGGGGCACGCGCCGTTCGCACCGCTTTCGCGCTTCCGGCTGGACGCGCCACTATCAAACCTTCGCCGAGACGCTGCAAATTCTCGCCCAACTCGCCCTCGGTTTCGCCCTCGCGCAGATGCAACGCCGCACCGCCACGCCTTCATTTTCGCGCCTGCGCCTCGCGCTGTTCGCGGCGGCTTTCTTGCTGCTTGCCACCGGCATCGCGCTCACGGCCATGCGCACCGCGCTCGTCGCTTTCGCCATCGGCGCATCCGTCGTTGCGTGGCGCTCGGCGGTCGGGGGAGGTCGCGCGCGGGTCGTCGTCTCCGTCGCCATCGTGCTCGCGCTCGCCTTCGGCGCGTTCGCCGTGTGGCGCACGCGCGCCGAGGGCGCGTTGCGGTTGCAGGACGAAAGCTCGCGCCTGCGTCTGGCCGTCGCCCGCGTCGCCGTCGCCCGCATCCCGACACGCCCCCTCTTCGGCCACGGCATGGACGCCATGCAACGACACTGGACGGAGTGGGGCTTTCCCGGCGACGACATGCTCCACACCCATTCGACGCCCATCCAACTCGCCTTTGATCGCGGCCTGCCCGCCCTCTTCTTATGGCTCTGGCTCCTCGTCGCCTTCTGGCTCATCCTGACGCGCGCCGAAAAACAGTTTCGCACCTCGCCGGACGCGGGCATCCATGGTCTCCTGCTCGGAGCCACCGGCAGCCTCGCGGGCTTCTTCGCCAGTTCGCTCGTCAACTACAACTTCGGCGATGCGGAAGTGGCCCTCGTCCTCTGGTGGCTGATGGGTACAGTCGTCAAGACAGTGAGCAGTGAGCGAAGCAGTCAAAACTGATTCCTTACTGCTCACTGATGACTGCTCACTTATTAGATCACGTCCGCGAAGTTGCGGCGCGTCTTGGCGAACCACCAGTAACCGAAGATGAAGACGGCGAGGGCGAAGAGGGTGAAATAGGCGAGTCCGCTCCAATCGGGCGGTGCGCCTTCGAGGATAATGCGGCGATAGTTTCTGACGAGCGGAGTGAAGGGGTTGGCGTTGATGAACGTTTGATAACGCGGGGGGATGAGCTGTTCGGGATAGATGATCGGCGTCAGGAACATCCACGCGACGAGCGCGAGCGAGGCGACCTGCCCCGTGTCGCGCAGAAAGACTCCGAGCGCGGCGACGAGCCACGCTGCGCCGAGCATCAGGATAAGTTGCGGCAGGACGAGGACGGGCAGCCAGAGCAGCGACGGATGCAGTTCGCGTTGAATCGCGAGCGTCGCCGCGAGCAGCACGAGAGTCCCGAACATCTGTGTCACCAGCGCGGTCAAAACCTGCGCGATGGGCAATGCTTCGAGCGGGAAGACCACGCGCTTGACGAGGTTCGCATGCGCGACGATGACGTTCGCGGCAGTCTGCACGGATTCCTGAAACGCCGTCCACGGCAGCAGCGCACAGAAGAGATAGAGCGCGTAATCCCATGCCGTTCCGCGCTCGCCGAAACGCGCCCCGAAAATTCCGGCGAAGATGAACGTGTAGATCGAGATCATCACAGCGGGCGCGAGCATCGCCCACACCACCCCCAACGCCGAGCCGCGATACCGCGCCGCCAACTCACGTCTGGTCAGAGACCGTATCAACTCGAACCGCTGCGGCAACTCCCACAAAGGCCGCCACACCAACCGCCGCGAATCTTGCGCTGAAATCATTGTGCCATTGTAAGGTCAGAGGAAGGTAAATGGTGAATGGCCAATAGTGAATGGTAGAGGGCGGGTTTTCATCAATTGACCATTCACCATTGACCTTCCTTTTCTTGTCACTTGTCACTTGTCACCGTTTGCATTAGGGTTTGCAGTTATGAGCATGGCATTGCGCGTCGAGGGCGTGGCGAAGCAGTATCGCATCTACGCTCATCCGAGCGACCGCTTGAAGGAGACGCTGACGCGCGGGCGTTTAAAACGGCACCGCGAGTTCTGGGCGCTCCGCGAGATCAGCTTCGAGATCGAGCGCGGCACGACGACCGGGATCGTCGGGCCGAACGGCAGCGGCAAGTCCACGCTGTTGCAGATCATCACGGGCACGCTTGAGCCGACGCACGGCAGCGTCCAGATCGACGGGCGAGTTGCCGCGCTACTCGAACTCGGCGCGGGCTTCAACCTTGAATTTACCGGCCTCGAAAACATCTACATGAACGCCGCGTTGATGGGTTTTTCCCGCCGCGACACCGAGGCGCGTTTGTCGGACATAGAACGCTTCGCCGAGATCGGAGACTTCGTTCATCAGCCGGTCAAAACTTATTCGAGCGGCATGTATGTGCGCCTCGCCTTCGCCATCGCCGTCAACACCGACCCGGAGATTCTCGTCGTCGATGAAGCGTTGTCAGTCGGCGACACGATCTTTCAGCATCGCTGTGTGCGGCGCATCAAAGAGATGCAGCAGGCGGGAACGACCATCCTCTTCGTCTCGCACGAGCCGACTTTGGTGCGCGCCCTCTGCTCGCGCGCCATCCTGCTCAACGGCGGGCGGATGATCGCGGACGGCACGCCGATGGAGGTGCTCAATCGCTACCAGCGCGTGATCATGGCGCGCGAAGAAGCTTACGCGGGCGGCGCAGCGGCGGCGGGGGGCGGGACGCAAGCGGATGAGAACGGCGCGCAGGCAAATGAGAGCGCGGGGAGCGTCGCAGATGACGACGCTCCTGATCACGAGAAAGGGCAAGAAGTGGCGCGTCAGGCTTTGCAGTATTCTTACCGCCACGGGAACGGGCGGGCGGAAGTGATCGGAGCGGAGTTGGTTGACGCGTCGAATCGGGCGGTCGAGTTGGTAGAAACGGGCGACGCGGTGGCGGTCAGGATGCGCCTGCTGTTTCACGAGGATGTGGCAGAACCAGTGTGCGGATTTATGATTCGCAATCGCCACGGCATCAACGTCTACGGGACGAATACAGAGCAGCGCGGGCAACCGCTCGGCGCGGCGCGGCGCGGCGACGTGCTCGAAGCCGTCTTCGCCTTCAACTGCTGGCTCGGACAGGAACATTATTTCGTCTCGGTCGCCGTGCATTCGCCGGACGGCGTGGCGTTCGACTGGCTCGACGGCGTGATCTTCTTTCGCGTCTCGTGCGCCGTGGAGATGGAAGGCATCGCCAATCTCGACGCGCGCGTGACGACGCGGCGACTGAAGGCGGCGGAAAATTTACTTGAGGGCGCGGCGCGCGTGCGCGAAGCCTGAGCGCGAAATTGATGATCGAAGTTGACGAGAGCAAAGCGGAAGGCGCAGCAGAGTCGGCGGCCAGCGGTTCAGATGAAGCGCAAGCTCAGCCGCTCATCGGCTCGTTGCTCCTCCAACCGGACTTTACGGAGAGCGGACAGGATCGTTATCACGTCGCCGAGTTGTTGCGGTATCACGACCGCCATTTCATCGAGAACGTCTATCAGGCGATTTTGCGGCGCAGGCCGACGGAGGCGGAGCGGGCGCGCGAGGTGGACGACTTGCGCAGCGGGCGGTTGGACAAAATTGAGATCATCGAGCGGCTGTCGGCTGCGCCTGACGCAGGGCAAGACGCAGGCGGCGGCGCGCGACCGCCGAGAGTGCGCATCGAAGGCTTGCCGTCGCCGTGGGCAAGGCGTTTGCGTCGCCTGCCCGTGCTCGGTTATCTGCTGCGGCTTGCGCGCGCTCTCGTGCGCCTGCCCGTGTCGATGCAGCACCGGCAACAATTTGAAATTTACGCGCTCGCCCAGCAGCAACTCATCGCCGATTACATCAATCAGGTTTGTGTGTTCTCCGCTCAGGGAAGCGTTAATGAAGACACGACAACATCCCGGCCAGTCGTCGATTCGGCGCATCGCAACGACGTGATCGCGACGGTGTCGATGTTCTCGGATGCGCTTCTCGACCTCTCGAACAGCCACGCCGATTTGCAGACGCAGACGCAAACACAAGTTGAGCAGATGCAGGCCGCGCTCACGGAATTGACCACCACCATCACCGTGCAGCAACAACTCACGGAAGCGATGCGGCGCGAACAGCAAACCGCGACCGACGCGCAACGGGAATTTCTGATCCAGGAACAGCGCGTCATCGTCGAGACGCAGAAGGCCATCCTCGAAGAGTTGCGCGAGCAGTTGCGCGCACTCTTCGAGGAGCAACAGAGAGCGCGCGAGGAACCCGCCGCCACTACTGCGGTGCGTCGCCGGCAGTCTCAAACGGATGAGACGCGCCGCGAGTTTGACGGGCAAGCATGAAGCCGCTCGCCATCGTCATCCCGTGGTTCGGCGCGCAGTTGAAAGGCGGAGCCGAGCAGCAAGCTTTTCAAATCGCGACCCGGCTCGCCGCGCGCCGCATTCCCGTCGAAGTGTTGACCACCTGCTGCCGCTCGTTTCAAGACGACTGGTCAACGAATCATCTGCCGCCCGGAACGACCGAGGAGCGCGGTGGTGGCGTCGTCGTCCGCCGTTTTCCCGTCGATGCGCGCGAGGGTCGTGAAGCTTTCGATCAAGTTAACGCCAAACTGCTCGCGCTCATGCCCGGCGACCTGCGCGCGGGCGTGAGTCCCATCTCCGAGGCGGACGAGCAAATATTCATCACCCAGAATATCAATTCCGCCGCGTTGCTCGAACACCTGCGCGCTCGCCGCGACGATTATCAAGCTTTCATCTTCATCCCGTACATGTTCGGCCCTACAGCACGCGGTCTCCCGCTCGTCGCCGACCGCGCTTATTTACAGCCGTGCCTCCACGATGAACCGCAGGCTTACTTCGCCGCGTTTGCGGAACTGTTCAAACTCCCGCGCGGGCTGCTCTTCAACTCCGACGGCGAGCGCGAACTGGCCGCGCGTCTCTATGGCCCGGCGATCCTGCCGCGCAGTCTCGTGAGCGGAGAAGGTATTGAGCGAATTTCTCTGTCGGATAAACGAATCGCCGCCGCGCTCCCGGCTAACTTGCGCGGCGCGTCTTTCGTGCTCTATCTCGGACGCAGAGATGAAGTGAAGAATACCGGACTGCTCATGCGCGCCTTTCGCCGTTTCAAGAAAAGCGAGCCGACCGCGCAACTCAAACTCGTCCTCGCCGGAGCGGGCGCTATCTCTTTCGCCGACGCGGCCTCCGGCATCCTCGATCTCGGTTTGGTGGCTGAAGATACCAAAGCCGCGCTGCTCGTAAATTGTCGCGCGCTATTTCAACCGAGCCGCAACGAAAGTTTCTCGCGGGCGATGATGGAGGCGTGGAGTTGCGGTCGTCCGGTCGCCGCCCACCGCGAATGCCTCGCCACTGCCATCGCGGTCGAGCGCGCGGGCGGCGGCTGGCTCGCCGCGACGGAAGAAGAATGGGCGCACCTGTTCTCACACGTCGCGACTACAGCCGACTCGGAACTGGATGAACTTGGCGCACGCGGGCAACTCTACGCGCACCAGCACGCGGACTGGGACCAGGTCATCACGCGCTACGAACAAACTTTGACCGCGAGCGACCGGAAGGAGACGGTGCGCACGTCGCCCGGCGGCGCGCTCACGGCGATTCATCAATTGCTGCCCGACATCGTCTACGGAGACGCGATCTCGAATCAAGCCATCGCCATTCGTGATCACTTGCGCGACTGCGGCTACGAGTCGGAGATTTTCGTGAAGCGGCGCGAGGAGCGGATGGCGCATGAAGCGAGTTTGTTTGAGCCGTCGGCGATCAGGGCACAGGCCGCGCTGCTCTATCATCATTCCATCGGCTCGGAACTGACCGCGTTTGCCGCTGGCCACACGGCGGGCGCGAAATGTTTGATCTATCACAACATCACTCCCGCCGAGTATTTCGCGCCCTTTCGTCCCGGCTTCGCGTGGATGCTGGAGACAGGCCGCGAACATCTTCGCCGCCTCGCGCCCCACTTCGCGTGCTCCGTCGGCGACTCGGCCTTCAACGCGGCGGAACTGGCGGCGGTCGGCTTCCCTCATCCCGGCGTGCTGCCGATCATCTGCGATCCTTTGAAGTGGAATTTGCGCGCCGACGCCGCCTTGATGGATCGTTTGCAGGACGGGAAAGTTAACCTGCTCTACGTCGGTCGCATCGCGCCGAACAAGAAGCAGGACCAACTCGTCGCCGCCTTCGCCCGCTACCGCGAGTTGGACGCGGACTCGCGCCTCATCATCGCCGGAGAAGGTCGCGCCTCCGATCCCTACCACGCGCACCTGCGGCGCACCATCGCCGCGCACGGCCTCGACGCGCACATCATCGTGACCGGGCAGATCACGGACGCGGAGCTATTAGCCTACTACCGCACGGCGCATCTATACTGGTCTCTGAGCGAACATGAAGGCTTCGGCGTGCCGCTCGTCGAAGCGATGTGGTGTGATGTGCCGATTCTCGCCTACAGCCGCGCGGCGACGCCGGAGACGCTAGGCGACGCCGGAATGACGTTTGCGAGCAAGGACGATTTGCGCGCGGTGGCGACTCTCGCTAAGCTGCTCACGCGTGATGATAAAGATTTACGCCGCCGCGTGATCGCCGCCGGGCGCGAGCGGCGCGAAGCCTTCACGCCCGCTAGCGTCCACGTCATCCTGGATGAGTTGATCGCGCGGATGGGGAGTTCGAGCCGACAACGGGAAGAGGTTGCATAACCGGTGAGTTTGACGACGAGAGAGACGACAGCAAATGTTAAGACCGCCCGCCATGCGGGCGAGTCGCAATTGGCGACGACCGCAGCAGCAGCCAACGGGCGCGAGCACGAGCGTTGCCCCCCGCCGCTGCTCGCTATCGTCGTGCCGTGCCTCAACGAAGAACTCGTCATCAATGATACGGCGCGGCGGCTCGTCGAAGTTTTACACTCTCTCGCCGCCGCCGGGAAAGTTGATGCCGCCAGTTTCGTCTATCTCGTTGACGACGGCAGCCGCGATGCGACGTGGGCGGTCGTCGAAGAACTGCACCGGCGTGACGCGATTGTCAAAGGTCTTAAGCTCGTGCGCAACGTCGGCACGCAGAACGCCTTGCTCGCGGGCTTGCTCGCGGTCAAAGACCACGCCGATTGCGTCGTCACCATCGACGCCGATTTGCAGCAGGACGAAGCGGTCATCGAGACGTTTCTGGAGAAGTACCGGGCGGGCGCGCACATCGTCTACGGCGTGCGCCAGAATCGCGCCGATTCTTACCTGAAGAAAGTGACTTCCAGTTTCTTCTACAATTTGATGAAGCTGATGGGCACGAAGATCATCAAGCACCACTCGGAGTATCGCCTCGTCTCCCGCAAAGCCATCGACGCCATCTCGGAATATCGCGAATACAATCTTTTCCTGCGCGGCATCTTCGTGGACATCGGCTACCAATCCGAGATCGTGCCTTTCAGCGTGAGGCGGCGCGAGGCCGGAGAGTCGAAACACGATTTCAGAAAACTCGCGTCGCTCGCGCTCGACGGCATCACGTCATTCAGCGTCGTGCCGCTGCGTTTGGTGACGCTGGCGGGTCTGCTCGTCTTTCTCTTCAGCATTTTGATGACGCTCTTTTATCTCTATCACAAGCTCAGGGGGCACACGCCGCCCGGCTGGGCCGGGACGATCATCCCGATCTATTTCCTCGGCGGCGTCCAGATCATGTTCCTCGGGATCGTCGGCGAATACATCGGCAAGATTTATCAAGAGGCCAAAGCGCGCCCCCGCTATATCAAAGACATCGAACTATTTTGAGCTTCACCTTATAAGACCTGAAACGAGACTTGAATCTAAACAACACATGAGTGTCAACGTCGCGCCCGCTACCACTTACCATTGCATCGTGTGTCGCAGCCGCGATGCCGCCGCGCCGCTCTATCCGGGCATCCTCCGCTGCGGCGCGTGCAGCTACGTCTTCGCCGACATGCGCCTGACGGACGAGGAACTGTTCGAGCTATACAACGAAGAGTTTTTCACCGGCGCGGAGTTCAGCGACTACGCTGCGGATGAAAAATTCTTTCGCAAAAATTTCGCCCTGCGCTACAAAGAACTGCGCCCGTTCCTCGACCCCGCGCGCCACCGACGCTTGCTTGAGATCGGCAGCGCCTACGGCTTCTTCCTCGACGTGGTGCGCCGTGAGTTCGCTTCCGTGCAGGGCATCGACATCACGGACGCCGGAGTGCGCTACGCCCGCGACGAATTGAAACTGGACGTGGTGCAGGCCGACTTTCTCGCGCATGATTACGGCGCGGCGAAGTTCGACGTGGTTTGCATGTGGGACACCATCGAACACCTGCGCGAGCCGCAAAAGTATGTGGAAAAGATCGCCGCGCACACCGAACCCGGCGCGCTCCTCGCCATCACTACCGCCGACATCGAGAGTTTCAACGCGCGCCTCAGAAAAGAGAAGTGGCGGATGATCCATCCGCCGACACATCTCCACTACTTCTCCCCGCGTACCATCGCCCGCCTTCTCGACTCATACGGCTTCGATGTCGTCTACAACCGCTACTGCGGCTTCTACCGCAGCATCGGCAACATGGCCTACAACATCCTCGTCCTGCGCCAGCAGAAACCGCAATTTTATAAGCCGCTCGAACGAATCGGCGTCGGCTCGCTCGGCTTCTACCTCAACCTCTACGACATCATGTACGTCATCGCGCGGCGGCGGTGAGATTGACACTACAATGATTGTTAGGTGCTTGATTGGGTGATTAGGAGAAATTCTGAATGATACTTGAGTGCAAAAGATGTGAAGCTCTTGTTAATGCTGAGTTCATAGCAGGCTACATCGATGGGAATGAATCTTTGCCTACTACATATAGCTTACTCAAATGCCCAAAATGTGAACATCCTTTCCTTACTTTTAGAGACAAGTTTGAAGAGTTCAAAAACAGGCGCGATGCCAGAGTCAGCACTTAACAAATCACTGAAGGCCGATTGCTCGATTACATGGCTTTTAAGGTCGTCCTTGCGGATCAATTTGAATGCTGCGCGCTCGCGGCGGACTAGCTCAAGCGTCGGACTGCTTCGCGCATTGTGCCTTAAAGATAAGAACCATGTGATGCAGTATGCATGTCATTACTCGCAAACGGCTCAATGAATTTGCCGAGAGATACCCTGAAACAAAGACGGCTCTAGCCCATTGGTATGACTTGGCAAAGCATAATGACTTCTCAAATTTTGCCGAATTGCGGGCGTTGTTTCCATCCGCCGATCAAGTTGGCAAACTGACGGTCTTCAACATTGGCGGCAACAAAGTTCGTCTGGTCGCGGCGATCCACTATAATCGCAAGAAAGTTTATATTCGGGCTGTGCTGACTCACGCCGAATATGATGAAGGAAAGTGGAAGGAGTAGTTATGCAGAATCTTGACGTAAGCCAGACGGCGCATGCGTGGTCTGCTCTAGCCGGGTCGGTGTTTGTCCCACACACCGAACAAGAGTACCGGCAGCTCGTTGCTTTGCTCGACGGCTTAATTGACGAAATCGGGGAAGATGAGTCACACCCTCTGGCCTCTCTGATGGAGATCGTCGGAGTGCTGATCGAAAAGTATGAAGATGAGCATGTGCCGGAGTTGATGGTTAAGTAGTACGCTTCCCTCGTAGCCCAGCAGATCATCTGACACTGAATGCTCTAATTTTTCGCCGCTCACGTAAAGAGACGATGAAGGAAACTTTCAAAGTCTTGAACCGGATGGTCAAAGCCGGCGTGATTGAAGATTACGCCGTCGGCGGGGCGGTCGCCGCTATCTATTACCTTGAGCCGTTCGAGACGAGTGACCTTGATATTTTCATCCAAGTGAGCGCACCCGGCAGTGAGTTAATGATCCTTGCGCCTGTTTATGACTATCTGCGCAGTCAAGGCTACAAGGCGAAGGGCGAGTTTGTTTACATCGAAGGCTTTCCCGTTCAATTTCTGCCGGTCTTTAATCCCCTGACGGATGAAGCGGTAAGCCTTGCACAGGCGATAAAATTTGCGCGCGTGTCAACGCGCATCATGCGCGCCGAGCATTTGGTGGCTATAATGCTTGACACCGGACGCGCCAAAGACTATTTACGCATTAACATGTTTTTGGAGGCGGGCGCGGTCGAAATGCGCTCGCTCAAGGCTGTTTTGAAGCGGCACGGTTTAACGGAGAAGTGGAAAGCCAACGAGCATAAATTCAAGTCGTGAAAAAATATCCCGGCATTAAACACATCATCGAGAATAAACAAAAGCACCGGCGCACACTGGCCGCGCTCCCATTCGAGAAAAAAATTGCGATGGTTTTCAAACTGAGCGCGCGGAACAAGTTTATTAAGTCAGGTCAGATCATGGACAATGCACAAAGGCCAAAAATCAAACTTTGAGATTGCCGGATACAACGCTCCAATAATTTAGCGGCGTCTTCCGAGTCACTGTAAACTCCTCGCACCTGAAAACGAATGCCTGAAGCGAACGCGCACGCACATTCCGGCAACAGTGAACATTCAACCACAGTGAAGCGTGCGCTACTGCATGGCCTGCTCGTCATCTTTTTCTATTCGCTGCTGTTCATCGTCTACTTCGCACCCGTCCTCTTCTCCGCCGACCTGCTCGCGCCGGGCGACGGCATCCTGTATTTCCTGCCGAACTTTTATGCAAAACGCGCCTTGTGGGATGCGTCCCTGTGGGGCGGCTTTCCGGCGGTGGGCGATTCGCAGTTGATGATGTGGTATCCGCCCGCGCCCCTTTTTTCGCTGCTCAAATCGTGGAACGCTTTTCTGCTCTCGGCCTATGTCCTCGCCGCGAGTTTCACCTACGCTTACGTCTTCGCCCTGACCCGTTCGCGCTTCGCCGCAATGGTGGGCGGCATCGTCTACGGCATGAGCGGTTTTTTCATCGCGCACCTCGGACACGCCTCGCTCATTCATGCCGCCGCGTGGCTGCCGCTGTTTCTCCTGTCGCTCGAACAACTCGCGCGCGGACGAGAGCGACGCGGCGAGTTCAGTAGTTTCTGGTATGCGGTCGGCGCGCTCAGTGTCGCGTGCGGCGCGCTCGCCGGACACCCGCAAATCTTCGTCTACATGCTCTCGCTCGGCGGCGCGTATGCGCTCGTGCGCGGCTGGCAGACGACGAAGCGGTGGCTTTATTACTTTCTCTGCGCCGCGCTCGTCCTGACGGGGACGGGACTCGCGGCGATGCAACTCGTGCCGACGGCGGAACTCGCCCCGCTCAGTCTGCGCGCCGCGCTCGGCTTCGCGGAGTTCACGTCTTACGCATTGCCGCCGCAGCAGACGCCGATGCTGCTCTTCCCTTACCTCTTCGGCGGCTCGCCCGGCACGCCGCTCTACGACCTGCCTTACTTCGGCGCGTGGGGTTCGGAGGCGGGCGGCTGGGGCGCGGGCGAACTGAGCGGCTATGTGGGCTTGTTGCCGCTCATGCTCGCGTCGATTGGATTTTGCGCCACCGGGCGGCGCGCATTGGCGTGGTTCTGGTTCGCGGCCTGCGTCGTCGCGTTCCTGCTCGTCCTCGGCGATGCCACGCCGCTCGCGCAGGTCTCGTATCGCTTGCCCGTCATCAACAAGTTTCGCGTGCCCGCCCGCCACTTCATGGAACTGTCGCTCGGCGTGAGCGTGCTCGCGGGCTTCGGCGTCAAGGCCGTTCTGGACCAGACGGCGACGAAGCGTTTGCTCAATTGGACGCTGCTCGTCGCAATCTGCTCAGTGCTCGCTTGCCTGCTCGCAGTGCTCGCGCTCAGCGAGCAACTGAACGCGCTGGCCGCCTTAACGTTGAAGCGCCCGCTCAGTTTTCTCCCGTGGGCGAATCCGGCGACGGGGATTCCGCTCCTTGTCCTGTGCGCCGCGTGCGCCGCGTTGATTTACTGGCACCGGCGGCCTCTCTCGGCTGCGCGCCGCGCGTTGCTGCTCTGCGTCCTCGCGCTCGACCTCGCCAGTTTCACCTGGTTTTACGAATGGCACTACGGAGCGCCCTACAAAGTTTTTCAAGCGCCGCCTGCGGCAGCCACGCCCCTGCGCGATGCGCTCGACGCCACGCATCAACGCCTGCTCCCCGTGCGCGGCGGCACAGGCCGCGTCAGCGAGATTCCGCCCAACCTCTCCAAACTCTGGCGCTTCACGAGCGCGAGCGGCTACGGCCCGTTCATCCTCACGCGCCTGAGCCGCCTGCTCACGATGCCGCCGCACGGCAGTGTAGACGATGCGTCGTGGCGCGACCCGGCGAATCAAAGCATCGATCTCATGGCTGTGCGCTATCTCTTCGTGCCGAGTGCCGGAGTGGAGCCGCCCGCCACATCCGACGAACGCGGCTACAAGTGGACCTTGAACGAATTCAACGCCCTGATCGGCTCCGGCTGCGGCGTCCCCAACCCCGATTCTTTCACAGTTGATCTGCCCGCCCCGGCACGCGCGAATTTCATCGCCCTCGACACGGCGCTCGCCTGTTCCGCCGCCGTCGCGGACGGGGCGGAAGTCGCGCGCGTCGTCGTCACGGACACAAACGGGCGTACTTACGCGCAACCCCTGCGCGCCGGGAGTGACACC
The DNA here is from genome assembly GCA_051006195.1 of Pyrinomonadaceae bacterium. Lineage (GTDB taxonomy): Bacteria > Acidobacteriota > Blastocatellia > Pyrinomonadales > Pyrinomonadaceae > JAIVJZ01. Next base: position 10,077 of record JBPCIP010000204.1, on the reverse strand, counting down.
TCCGAATGGGCTTACGACTGCGCGGACGTGCGCCCGACCATGAGGCAGTCGCGCGCTCCCATCTTTCGCAGTTACCCGGTGGCGCGCGGCGACGTGCGCTGCGCGGGACACGACTACGTCGCGCGCTTGCCCCTGCCCGCGAGCGTCCGCGTCAAGCGCGTCGAGATACAGTGGGTGGGCGAAGCCGGAACGCTCTCGCTCAAAAAGATCAGTTTGCTTGACGAAAGCGACAGCAGCAGCAGCAGTTCCGTGCCCATCGTACCCCTCGCGGGTTCGCTGGCGGACGCGACGCGCTGGCGGCACATGACCGACATCGACGCCTCGAACAGCGGCTACGGCGCGATCAAATCGGAGGACGCGGGCGCGGCGCGCGTCTACGAGAATTTGCGTGCGAGGCCGCGCGCGTGGCTCGTCGGGAAAGTCTTGACCGTGGGGGAGGAAGAAGCGTTGAACGCGATCCGTTCGTCGCGTCTCGCGGATGGCAGCGCGTTTGATCCCGCGCAAGTCGCGCTCGTCGAAGAACCGCTTGAGTTCACAGCCGAGCAATTGAATGCGGGCGCGGCGGCTCGTATTAAATATTTGTCGGATGAGCGCATGGAGGTTGAGACCACCTCGAACGCGCCCGCGTTTCTCGTCACGAGCGACGTGTTCTATCCGGGCTGGCGGGCGACGGTTGACGGCACGCCCGCACCACTGTTTCAAACCAATTATGCCTTTCGCGGCGTGGCCGTCCCCGCCGGAACGCACACCGTCCGCTTTGAATTCAAGCCGCGCTCCTTCTACAAGGGAGCATTGCTCAGTGCGGCCTCCCTGTTATTGCTCGGCGCGTGCGTCTTCTGGCTACGGAGAAAAGAGAGGCAAGGCAATTGAAGGGGCAATTCAAAACTGCTTTGCGCCTCCCGGTCTTCTTACTTTGCGCCTTGACGAGAAAAGATTCGACGCAAAGGTAGCAGGAAGGCGTGAAGGCTTGAACGCCAGCGCATCGCGGGGAAGTTTTCCAGTTTTTAGAACAGTTCGACCTAAGGAACGGAAAAAGATTCAACCACGCGCACCACACGAAACAGCACGAAAAGACATTGCTTCTTCGTGCTGTTTCGTGTGGTTTTGCGGTTAAGTTTTTTACTGTCATCATCGTGACGGCTGACATCGAACCGACGTTTTAGAGATGTCGAGCGTTGCGCCGCTGTCGTGAGTACAAACCAAGTGCGACGAGTGACAGCAAACTGAGGATGGAGATGATCGCGCCGTTGCGTGCGGCGGGGGCGGTGTAGCGCATCTCGATGCGATGCGCGCCTGCCTCAAGCGCCACCCCGCGCAGCAGAAAGTCCGTCGCCACTATCCGCGCCCGCTCGCCATCTATCGTTGCCTCCCACCCCGGATAGTTCATCTCACTGACAACTAATACCGTCGCTACCTTCGCGTCCGTCTCAATCGTCAAACGACTCGGTTCGTATGCGACCACACGCGCGGTGCTCTCCGGCGGCAGTTCTCCGCCCGCGAGCACGGGCAGTTCCTCCGGCGCGACTTCCATGAGCGCGGTGCGGCGCGGGTCGAACGACTTGTCGCTTTGGCCGCGAATTCGGCGCAAGGCTTCCTCGCCGTTCACCGCCTCGGCCTCCGCGACAAGCCATGTGCGCGGCTGCGCTCGTTTGTTGCGTAAGACGAGCGCTTGCTCCTTTTGATAAACCGTATCCCATCGTTCGCCTGAGATGAGCGAGAGCGGCGTCGAACTCTGGCTCGCGGAGTCGTAAAGCGACGCCGCCGACAGCGTGAGAGCAGCCCCCCCGGTCAAATTCGTGATCTCAACTTTATCTAATCGCGCACGCGTGTCGAGCGGGACACGCGCTAGATAGCGATGCGCGGGAAAGGTAACGCCTCCCTCTCCGGGGCGCGTGTCGAAGACGTGCGCGAGCGCGTGTTGAATGATAGCGCGCACGTCAGGCCGTTCATGCGCCCACTCTGAGGTGTCGATACCGGCGCGCAGAGTTCGTTCGATGATGGGAGAGTTAGAGGCGTAAACCCGAATTTCCGCCACCGGCGTGCCCTGCTTCACTTCAATCGAATTGGCGAGGGCGGTGACGAGCGCGAGCATCTCGCCTTCGAGCGCGCCCCCGATGAACGTCGCAGTCTGTCCGGGCGACAGCGTGAGATGCATTCCGTCAGGTGAAAAGTTGATTCCCTCTTTGTTGGTGATGTAGCGATGGTACGGCGCGAGGTTGGAGAACGCGACGACGAAACTGGTATTGAGGATGTCGAGGATGCGCGACTGCGGCTGAAAGAGATCATCGTTGGAGGGATAGCCCGCGCGCGGCGTGACTGAGTCGGGGCCGACGCCGCCCAAGGCGCGGCTGTAGCGATCAAAGATCAAAGGTTCTACCCCGGCGACGTTATGAAGTCCGTGTAGCGCACTCAGATTCACCCCTTCGAGGCGTGGGGCGCGTGTGTAGGTTTCTTCAAACAAGCCGACACGCGTGTAGACGCGATTCTGCGCGGGCGGAAAAGTTAGCAGATAGCGCGTGACGGGCGAGACCAGCGCGAAGCGTTCCGCCGAAAATCCGATGCCGCCCCACCAAACAGAGACAATGGCGAACTGTTCGCCGTAGCAAGTCAGCATGACGGACACGACCAAAATCAATGCGCGCCACCGCGAGGCGCTCAGCAACAGCCCCCGCCATAGTGCCGCGAACACGAGCAGCACAAAGCACGCTTTCCATAATAAGTATGAAGATTCCGCCAGACTCGTGTAGTAATATTTCCCGCCCGGCGGCGCTGGTTGAAGGGCGGCGCGCCGCCAGAGCAACGCGACGACGATTGCCAGCGCGAGCATACTCAGGCTGAATGCGATTGCGCGCCAACGCGGGCGGGCGGGCAATCGCGCTCGTTGCGCATGGATGACGGGCGCGAGCGCGTCCCAACCGTAAGCGGCGAGAATGGCAAGCGCAAACGTCCATTCGAGCGCGTGACGCGAGGGCACGCGGAATTGGTTTAGAACCGGCAGGCGGAAGACGAGGTGATGCAGCGGCGTGTTGATGCCGAGCATCAGGAACCACGAGACAATTGCGACGGCGAGCCAGAAAAAGACGCGCGCGTCTCTCGCCTCTCTCCGCCGCCGCCAAGCGGCAACGCAGGCAAGGAGCGCGAGCAGGAAGACGAGAGGTGGCATGTAGGTCGCCACGTCCACAAAATAATAGAACGGCGCGACGAGCGATTTGACCGCCTGCCCGAACGTGAACGAGCCTTCGCCAAGCGTCTCGTAGCTGAGCGCGCTGCGCGTGCTGTAGCGCGCCGCCTGCATCGTCTCCAAAATCTGAAACGCCGCGACACAACCCGCTAACGCAATCGCCCCGACGGCGACCAACAGAGGCCGCCACCTCTTCAAGTTGAACCGGCCACGCATCGCGTGTTGCTCAAAAGGCGTTTCGTCCGCGTTGAGGAGCACAGGAAACAGCGAGAGGAAGAGACCGTAAGCGACGGCGAGCAGCCCGGCGTAGACGAAACTCTGCCCGTGGCCGTTGAGCACGGCGGGCGCGTAGGCGGCGGTCGCACCAAGCAGGCAGGTAAGGAATTGCCCGCGCCGCGCGCGGTCAATCGGGATTAGGAAGAGCGGCAGCCAGAGCATGCTGTTCGTGAGCAAACCGCTGTTGGCGAGCGCGCTGCACATCATCCCGCCGTAGCCAAATGAGAGTCCGGCGAGGAGCGCGGCCAGACGGCTGCGCCCCACTTCGCGCGCGTAGGCGTAAGTGAAGATGGGCGAGAGCAGAAACGGCGCGAGCACATAGATTTGCTCCGCCCAGTGGCCGGGCAGGAACAGATGGCCCCACGTCAACGGATAGCCGACGGCGAGTTGCGCCATTGCGAGCAGGGGATAGCCGGAGAGGATGTGCGGCGTCCAGAGCGGGAGTTGCCCTTGTCGGATCATCTCCCACGCAACCATACGCATCGGGTAGGAGTAAGAGAAGGCATCGCCCGCGATGAGAAACTTTCCGCCCAAGACGGCTTGCGGGAAGAACAAAACGAAGAACATAACGACGACCCCGCCCGCCGCCATATCCGCCCGCCGCGCCCGCCGCCACCATTTACTCCCTCTAAATCTTTTCAACAGCACGTTTAGTCTCGTCGTCCTCCTACATCAAAGTCGCTGTTAACCCCACTCTCGGCTTATGGTAGACAGCACAAGCCGCAGATGCACGCCAGCCAGCGCGGAGCAAATTTACGGCTTAACTTCCTATTGCTCGGCGTGCGTCTTGCGGCTGAGATTTTTCTCGGTTTCTCCCGCCCGCCCCGTCAGCAAAACTCCGCACCACCGGTTCTGCCGAAGATGTCACGGGCAACGATTTTCCCCGCTTGCGGCATCTCTCCTGCGCCCTTCGCCCGGCTTTCATATCCGTAACCCTGTTTCGTTTTGGGGAAACTTATTTTCGTCTCTCAGGATCGCCCCGGCGTCTCTCCTGGTGCGGGTTTAATATCGTTGACAAACTCTCTGAGAGCAAGCTACGATAACAGTTGTCGGGTGACGCTCGCGAATATTCACACGCCGGCGCGAGATAGCTTTCGAGTAGCTCCGGCTCTCCCTTTAAAGGTTTCCTAAGCTACGGAAAAACAGTCCCACCGTTGATTTCGGAGTATCTGGAGTAACTAATATGCGTAGATTTGTCGTTGCCTTATTTATCACCACGCTGTGCGCGTCTTTCGCGTTCGCACAAAATCAGGGTGCGCCGACGCTCCGGGTTGTCACCGAAGACCCATCGCTGCCCTCCGAACTGTTCTACGGGGACGTGAAAGTCAAACCCATGCGGCTGCGACCCGGAACCAACACTCGCATCACGATTGACGACAGCGACTTTTTCGTTCAGCAACAGTACATCGACTTCCTCAGCCGCTTCCCCGAAGCCGACGGCTTCGCCGCGTGGATGAGAGTCCTCAACGACTGCAACGGCGACCCCAATTGTTTGAACGGCGTCAGCGGCAAACGCGTGCTCGTCTCGCAGAGTTTCTTCCAGTCGCCGGAATTCCAGTTGAAAGGCTTCTTCGTCTTCCGCTTCTACAAAGCGAGTTTGAATCGCCTGCCGACCTATGCCGAGATCGTCACTGATATGCGCAATGTGACCGGACAGACCGCCGCCGAGGTCAACGCCAAACGCGATGCTTTTATAAATAACTGGGTGGCGCGCGGCGATTTCGCCAGCAACTTTCCGGCGAGCCTGACCGCCGCGGAATATGTCAACAAACTGCTCCAGACGGCGGGCGTCACAGTGGCGAATAAAGACCAACTTATCGCCGGTCTTGCCAACGGCACGCAGACGCGCGCGACCGTCTTGCGCAACATTGTCGAGAGCAGCGAATTGTACGCCAAAGAGTACGACCCGGCGTTCGTCGCGATGCAATACTACGGTTACTTGCGCCGCGAGCCGGAAGCGGCGGGTTACGAAGCCTGGCTCAGTTACCTGCAAGGACATCCCGGCGACTACAAAACGATGGTCTGGGGATTCGTTTACTCCTCCGAGTATCGCAACCGTCACTAAAAATTTTGCATGATGTGAAAACATCAAGGCCGGCTTCCTTAAACGGAAGCCGGCCTTTTTCCTTCATATCCGCCCACGCGCGTCATCGAAGCGCTTCACGCGCTCGCACTTCGCGATTTCCCCGCCACCTCCGGCAAAACCTCCCGGTAAACGTCCAGCGTCAGGCATGCCGTGCGCTCCCACGTAAAATTCGCGGCCTGTGCTCTGCCGATTGCGGCTAAGCGTCGCCGCTCCTGTTCGTCTCGCCATAAATCAACGAGGCACTGTGCGAGTTCGCCGACGTTCGTCGGTTCGATGAGCCGCGCCGCCTCGCCCACCGTCTCCATAATGACCGGGATGCGGCTCGTGACGACCGGCGCACCGCAACTCATCGCTTCGAGCGGCGGCAGGCCGAAGCCTTCGTAGAGCGACGGGTAGACGCAGACGCGGCACGAGGAATAAAGCGCGGCGAGGTCTTCGTCCGAGATGTAGCCGGTGAAGAGGATGCGCTCACTCAAGCCGGATTGTTCGATCAGGGCGTAAAGTTCCCCGGAGAGCCAGCCCTTCTGTCCGGCGATGACGAGTTGCGGGCGCAGAGGGGTGTGGCGCATCACTTCATCGAAGGCGCGCACGAGCGTCAGCAGATTCTTGCGTGGTTCGACCGTCCCGACGAAGAGCAGAAACTCATCTTCGACCTTGAGCCGCCGGCGCGTCTGAGCCGACTGCTGCGCCCCGACCGGACGAAACGCGCGGCGCGGAGCCAGCGGCACGACCGCCACCTTTTCCGGCCCGACGGGCAAATGCTCGCAAATTTCGCGCTTCACGCTCTCCGAGTCGGTGATGATCCGGGAAGCCATGCGCGCCATCGCCGGGAGGCGGCGACGGGCGCGGCGCACAAGTTCCGCTTCGTGTGTGTGCGGGTGGAGCAAAAGCGACAGATCGTGGATGGTGACGACGGTGCGGCAGCGATTCCAGAGCGGCACGTTGTAGTTCGTGCCGTGAAAAAGCGCGACGCCGTTTTGCCCGACGTAGAGCGGCAATCCAATGGTCCACCAACGCTTGCGCAAACGGTTGACCTTCGCTTGCACGGCGCGCAAATTCGCGGGCAAAGTTTCGGCGAACGCGCCCGCCACCGTCGTCTCAATGGGCACGGGCGCGACCAACTCGAACTCTTCTTCAGAGGCCATCAGCGCCAGCCCGCGCGCCAATTCAAACGTGTAGTGGCCGATTCCCGTCTTCGGCGTCGCCAGCGGAATCCCGTCCAGTGCGATACGCATACTTCGATTGTTGCCCGGCGCTACTCTGGAACGACGCCGGACGCTTTGCTTTTTGATCTTGTTACTTGCGGCGTGATTATACCTACCACTCTCGCAGGCATCCAACCGGACGCTTGATGCTTTGCTTCGTCTCCCCTACAAAATCACCTCGCTGCATGATGACAAAGTGCGCCGCACGAAACTAAAAAGCCGAGCACGCATCCTCTCAATTTTCCGCACACCGGCGCGATTGCGCGCGGCGGAAAATTGAGAGGATGCGTGCCCGGCGTTGTTGATCGCGCGGCGCGTTTAGGGATTGGGGCTAATGGCGAAGCGCGGCGCGGTTTCGACCGGACGACTCGTGAATGTCAGCCCGCCCGTGTTGACCAGGATAATGATCGACACATCGCCCGCCCCCGCCAGCGTGGCGGGCAGGCGGAAGTCGAGCGTCGAAGCGCCGAAGAGATTGTCGATAGCCACCGGATCGCGCGGGATTTGATCGCTCGCGCTGGTGATGTCCGTGTTTGTGCCGTCGGCTCTGACGAGCCTGACCGTGAGCGCACTGCGCGCGAGACCGCGCACGCCCGTCAGCATCACCCGCAACAGTGTCGCTTCGGTCGTGCTTTGTCCCTGCGAGTTGACATAAGTCGTCATCACGGTGAACGGCTCGGCGGTGCCCATCGCCAGCAGTGGATTAGTTATATTAGAGATGACGGCGCGACCATTGGGGCCGTTCGTCGTACTGTAGATGTCGGGTTGGGCGGCCACGATCTGAATTGAACTGCGTACGGTGCGCACCGCCCCGCCTTCGTTGATGTTGATGACCACGGGGAGGGTATTGGCGCCGGTCGTGGGCGCGAATGCGACGGGGACGACAAACTGAATTTCTTCGGGGCCGACGAAATAGAGACCGGCGGCGGCATTGGCGATAGACACCGAGACGCCGTTGAGTTCGACGGGCAGCGACGGCCTGCGCATCGACTCCGAAGTTGCGCCGCAACCCAACTCACCCGCCGGGCACGCGCGTCTTTCCGACGGGGCGAGCGTGACGCCGTTGGGCGTGGCCGTAGTTGTACGCACGAAAGCGATCATACCCGGCGCAAGGCCGGTGATGGGGGTCGGGGCGGGCGAAGGCGTCGGGGCGGGCGAAGGCGTCGGGGCGGGCGAGGCGGCGGGGATGGCTTCGCGTCTGGTCGCGCCGGTGAAATAGGCGAGCGCACCGGCGTTATCGTTTGGAGTAGCCGGGGCGGGCGGCGCATTCAAATAAAAGACTTCCGTCGAAAGGTCTGAATTGCCGCCGCCCAGTTCCGTGCGCGCCAGGCTGAAGGTGATGCGTTCGCTCGTGTCGCTGACGAAGGGTTGCAGCGTCGCAGCGTTGTCTCCGTTGCGCGTGTTCGTGAGCCGCGTGAAAGTTGGCGCGGCGGATGCAACTGGCACGGAGTAAATCTGTCTGAAACGCAAGGCAGCGTTAGCGTTGGGATTCAGCCCGGCGGTATCGGTGGGGGCGACGCGCGTGCCCGCCGGCGTAAAGTTAAGGCTGGAAACGAAGATGAGCCGGCTGCTGTCGCCGGTGAAGACGGGAAACCGGAGCACGTCCGACTCGTTGTCCACCGCCGAACCGCGCGGTCCGATTGGGGTGAACGTATCCGCCGAAATGTTGTAGAGGAACAGGCCGAGCACGGTCTGATTCGTCGTGGTGTTATCGGCCCTCGGGTCGGTAGCGATTGATTCAAAGGCGAGAAAATTCCCGTTACGGCTCAAACGCGGCCCCGGGTTGAACAAATTCACGGTATCGGAGAGATTGGTGCGGCGCGTGCGCGTGGCCTGCCTGATCCCGCCATCCGTGGAACCGTTGAACGGGGCGACGAAAATCTCCGTGTTGCCGTCCGCATTAGCGGCGGCGGCGTTCTGGTTGTTGGCGTCGATGATGCTCGTCGCGTTCGAGGCGAACGCGATCATGGAAGACGGAAGCTCCGCGCCGCCGTCTGTCGTGTCGCCGGAAATGCTCGGATTGTCGTTGAAGATAGGCGCGCCGATGGACGTGGTGGCAGTGTTCGTGATTTGCGAGAACGTGCCCGTCCCGGTGAGTTCCGCAGGTCTGTTCCAGACGAAGATTTCGGGATTAGCGTCAGTGTTGGCGCGGCCATTGAGAGTCGTCGGATTGCGCGTCGAGACGAAGACGACGCGCGTGGCGCGGTCGTTGAGTTGCGCAGAGCGATTATCATCAGCGACGAAGGGAGCGGTGGTGGCCGTGCCCGCCTGCGGCAGACGGCTGGCAGGCGTGTTCGTCACGCGCACGAAAGTGTTTTGCCGGAGGTCGATCAAACCGGGGTCAGCGCCGCTCCGCAAATCAACCTCGGCCACCACGGGAATCTGGTAGAGAAAAATTTCCTGATTGCCATCGGCTCTGAGCGCGTCCCGGTTTGCGTCGCCGTCGTAGCTGAATGGGGTGGCGGCGTTGGAACTGAACACTATCCAGCGTCCATCGCGACTGATCGCCGGACGGTTATTGCTCACTTCGACATCGACGTTGCTGAAGTTCGTCGGGGTGGCCGGATCGATGGTGAGTCTGGCTGCATCCACGCGTGCGCTCGTGGTGCGGGTGATCTGGAAGATGCGCCGTTGCGCGTAATCGTAGAGAAAGATTTCGCGATTGCCATCAGCGTTGTTCGGCTCCACGGTGGCGAGATTGCCGGTCGATTCAAAGACGATAAATCGCCCGTTGCCGCTGATGCCGCCCGCATAAGAGTCTGTATTCGAGGCGGTGATCTGCGTAAAGAACGAATCGGGAGTGGGCGCGGGCGTCTGAGCGACGGCGGGTGAGCCTGCGCACAGGCAGACGAGCACAAGAGCAATCAGGGACAGGCGGAAAACATTTTTCACTGGAAAATCTCCAAAGGAGGCCACAACAGGATTAGCGTTGTTCATGAAATTTTGAAACGCCGTTCGACTCACCGGCAAACCTGCCACGAGAGGCGAACGGGAACGGGCATTCTAAGCGAACGCGCTTGTCCGTAGCAAGTTAGGCGACCATTTCTCTGATGAAAGACCGACCGCGCGTAGTTGGCCGCAGAGCCTGACATTTAGCGTGCGCCGCCGGTGAAACGAAACGGAAAAACCGTATGGGCAGAAGAGATGCTCCCGGCCCATACGGTTGAAGCTATCAATGGTTCGGCCAATTTACGGCAAGATATTAGGGCCGAAGCGGAGGCGATACTCCGCCGAGTTCAGGAAACCGTTGATCATGGTGCGGTTGCGCGTGCGCTGGTCCACGTTCGGATTGTTGATCACATCTAACCAACCTTGATAACCCGTCGGTT
>JBPCIP010000203.1:0-27318 GCA_051006195.1 Pyrinomonadaceae bacterium | reverse complement strand
TATCCGGCGGCGCGCGCGATGATCGAAGCGGGACTCGCCGTCGTCGTCGCCACCGACTTTAATCCCGGCTCATCGCCCACGCCATCCATGTCTTTGATTCTCTCGCTCGCTTCTACGCACATGAAGATGACGCCGGCCGAAGCGTTGACGGCGGCCACCATCAACGCGGCTTACAGCCTTGGACGCGGCGGTGAAACGGGGTCGCTTGAATCGGGCAAGCGAGCGGATTTTTGTCTCCACGACTGTGCTGATTATCGAGAGTTGGCCTACTTCTTCGGCATCGAACATGCTCACGCCGTTTACGTCGCGGGGCGGCTCGCATTCCGGCGCGGGGCTTGAAGTGAAGCCGCAAGATATGGGACAAAAATAATTGTTGACGCACAACTTATTGTTTTTGTATATTCGCCTCAACACTGGAAAGGAGGTGATCAAAAAAAGTATATGAGTTCTTATCACAGTGAGGTGGCTGCGGCCTGACCTCTGGACTGAAAACTTGAATATGTTAGGGTTTTCGTCCGTCCGTCGCTCTTGCCACAAGCCGAGCGGCACACAGGCCAATCCCAACAGTTCACCGGAAAGCCGTTCGTGAGAATTCACGAACGGCTTTTCTCTTTCCGGTTCGCCCGTCGTCAATCGTCCGCAACTTGCGACCTGGCGCAAACGATTGTCTAAAGTAACAAAGGGAACAACTGACAGCGAACGATTGATGACGGACAGTCTTACCTGTTATCGCTGTTGGCTTGCGGCCACCTTCGCGAGCGCGATGGTCAGGGCGGCTGCGCCGAGACCCTTCACGAGCGTCGGATGTTCGGCGTAGAAGTTGCTCGCCATGTCGATGACCGAGGGGTCTTTCTGCTCGGCTTGCGTCGCGATCTCCTGCACAGCTTCCGGCGAAACCTGCTCGGCCATCTCCGGCGTCACTTCGCGTTGTCCGCCGCCGAGGAGCCCGGCGAGGCCGGACGCGCCGCGATTGGCGAGAATTTGTGAAATGACGGTCGGCCCCAAAGCGGAGATGAGCGTGTTGAGGATGCTGGCGCGCTGCGTACCGTTGGACTGGCCGAAGAGTTGGCCGAGCATCTGACCGAAGGGCGGCGTCTGATTGGAACGGAATGCCGCCGCGAGGCCGTCGGCGAGCGCGGATTGCGGCGCGGCCTGCGTGACTTGATCGAAATCGTCGTTGACATTGTTTGGTGTAGGGTTACCGCCTTGATACTGTTGTAAGAGTCCGCTGATTTGATCTAACCAACTCATGATAGTTTCACCTTTCTTCAATTAAATAATTTCAAACGCGCCGGCGGCGTTTGCTCGCCGGCGCATCGTTTCGTGAAAGCTGTGGAGCAGAGGCTTGAAGTGTACCCGACCGCGCGGGGATTGACTATGGCTTGCTCTCAGGCGGGAGGCGGGGTCGCATCTGGTGATGCGTTGCGTTCCGAAGGAAGCAGGCGCGAAGGATCGGGCGCGGCGGGCGAAGTGTGCGCGTGGACGATCTTCCAACCGTTGTTGATGAGACGAAAGGAGACCGTGAGCCGACCCGTCGCGCTCTCCGGCGTGCCGCGAAACTCCTGCGACTGCGTCCAGAGGCAAGTGACGATTGCGCCGTCGCGTCCCGTCATCTGCACGCGCACGTCGCGCACTTCGAGTTGCACGTTTTTGGCATCGGGGTAGGAACTGGCGCGGTTGGAGCGAACCTGTTCCCAGGTTCGCGTGACCGTACCGTTGTTGTTGAAGATGACGAGTTGCGGCGAATTCCAGTAGACGCTCATCACCATCTCAACATCGGATTTGCGGATGCCGTTCAGAAGCGTCTCGAACGTGGCGCGGACGGCGCGCGTCACCGGGTCGCCCGCCGCCGCAGCAGCAGGTGTCTGCGTCGTGCCCGCGGCGCGGCGCGTGCGCGTCGTGGCGGCGGGCGCGGCCTCGATTGCTGGGATATCTTCCTGCGTCCCCGGAGAAGCGGGCGTCGGCGCGGGCAACGGCGCGGGGCGTCGCGCGGTCGGGCGGCGGGCGGCGGGCGTCGGCACAGCGGTCGGCGAACTGTTCGTGTTTTGCGCGAAAGCCGCGACGGTGCATGACAGGAGCAGCGACGCGGCGATGAATAATTTTGTGAACATGATGGTTCCTCGTTGAAACTGCTTGAAGGCGTATGGATTCATAACCCTCAAACGCGCCTTCGACATTGGAAGCTGAAATTTTTAGATCAAACGCGCCGCCGCGCGCAAACGCCGTGCGGAACGTTCGCGCCCGATGAGATCGAAGACTTCAAAGATCGAAGGGCCGACGGCTTGCCCGGTCAGGGCGGTGCGCGCGGCGTTGATGAAGAGTCCGGCTTTGACGCCCGACTCGTCGGCGAAGGCGCGCAGAGTCGCTTCGCAAGTCTCCATCGTGAACGGTTCGGTGCGCTCGATTCGGTCGGCGAGCGCGGGCAGCAATTCTTTCAGGCGCGGCTCTTTCTGCAAGTTCTTCTTCACCGCCGCTTCGTCGAATTCGTAATCGTCGGCGAAGTAGGCGCGACCCTGACCGGAGAAGTCTTTGAGCGTGTGAAAGCGTTGGCGGATAACTTCGACGGCGCGCTCGAACCACTCCCGCCCGCTCGTCTCATACTCCGGCTGCCAGAGAGCGTTCGTCTCCAACTCGGCGCGCACCATCGGCGCGAGTTCCACCACCGGCAGCGTGCGGATGTATTCGGCGTTCATCCAGAGGGCTTTTTGATCCGTCCACTGGCGCGCGTCCGTCTCGTTGAAATTGAAGACGGCGGGCGCGCGGTGAATCCCGGCGAGCGCGAATTTTTCCACGAGTTCCGCGCGCGACATGATCTCCTGTTCGCCGTCGGGCGACCAACCCAGGAGCGCGAGGAAGTTGCGAAACGCGGCGGGCACGAAGCCGCGATCACGATAAGTTGTGAGCGAGACGACTTCGCCGTGCTTGCGTTTCGAGAGCTTCGCTTTGTTCGGCGCGAGGATGAGCGGCAGATGCGCGAAGCGCGGGACAGGTGCGCCGAGAGCTTCGTAGATGAGAATTTGCTTGTGCGTGTTGGTGAGATGGTCCTGCCCGCGAACCACATCGGTGATGCACATTTCGATGTCGTCGCAGACGACTGAGAGGTTGTAGAGCGGATGGCCGTCGGAGCGCAGCAGGACGAGGTCTTCGATCTCGGAGTAGTCGCGCTCCTGCGTGCCGTAGACGGCATCTTCAAACTGCGAACGTCCCGCCTGCGCCACCTTCAGGCGCACGGCGAACAATTCGCCCGCCGCGGCTCGCGCGTTCGATTCATCCGGCGAGAGATCGCGGAAGGAATTGCTGCGATGATCCGTACCCGTCGCAGAGGCGAAGCGGGCGCGTTCGGCGATCTCCTGTTTGACGTTAGCGTCCGTCGTCGTCGTGCGCTCGGCCTTTGGCGTAAAGTCGCGGTAAGCCTTGCCCGCTTCGATCAAACGCAACGCCGCCGCGCGGTGCTGGTCCGCGTTGGCCGATTGGAAAACGATCTCTTCATCGTAGTCGAGTCCGAGCCATTTCAGACCTTCGATGATCGAGCGGGTCGATTCATCGGTCGAACGTTGCAGGTCCGTGTCTTCGATGCGCAGCAGAAACGTGCCGCCGACTTTGCGCGCGTAGAGCCAGTTGAAGAGCGCGGTGCGCGCCGCGCCGATGTGCAGATAGCCCGTGGGTGATGGGGCGAAACGAACTCGAATCATAAATATAAAGAGGTCAGAGGTCAGAGGTTAGAGATCAGTAGAGAAAGGACATAGCGCCTTTCACTGACCTCTGACCTCTGACCTCTGACCTCTCGAAAATTATGGCGGAGATAGCAGGATTCGAACCTGCGATGGGCTTTTGACCCATAACGGTTTAGCAAACCGCCGCCTTCAGCCACTCGGCCATATCTCCGCGAAGGCTCGCAAACGAGATTCTATTCTAGCCCGCGTGAATTGAATGTCAAGCGCAGGCCACCAGGCAGGAATTTCAAAGGCTCGCGCCCGGACTTTGCTGAAGTTAAAGCGGTGATAAGGCGAAAGGGCCAGGGGCAGGGGAAGTCTTAGTGCTTCTTCCCTCGCGCCCCTGACCCTGCCTAGCGCGGCTCTTTACTTGCCGCCCTTTGATCTTTAATTCGTTACTGATTGTTATCGGCAGGCTGAACGGAATTTTCGCGCCGTTGCTCGCGACGGGCTTTGCGCTCTTCGCGTCGCCGCTCATGGCGCTCTTTGCGCTCTTCGCGCATCTGCTTGAGTTGCTCGCGCTGTTCGGGCGTCAGCACGGCGAGAATTTCATTGTGCATCTGCTCGCCGTTGGCGCGCAGTTCGGTACGCAGTTGTTGCGCGCGGGTTTGTTGTTCAGGCGTGAGCGTCGCACCCTCGCGGCGCAGTTCAAACAGTTGACGCATCTCTTCGCGCTGCGGTTTGAAGTTCTGGCCGTAGCGCGCTTCGATGTCGCGCAACTGCTGACGCTGCGCGTCGCTCAAGTTCAGACGGTGCAGACCACCGTGCCGCCCCATGCGATCATGATGGCCGCCGCGCTTGCCCATCCTGCCCATTTTGCCATGACGACCATGCGGCGCATCGTCGTTCGTCGTGCCGCTCTGCGGCGCAGGTGTCTGCGCGAGGACGATGGTCGAGAGAATCGCGGTCAGACCGACCGTCAGGCTCACGCGGGTGATAATATTTTTCATCTGTTAGCTCCTTCATCGAAAATCCAAAAGTTAAGATTGCATGCCAGCCGTGCAAACGCCCGGTTAGCAGGTCGCGGCGGGCAAGTCGCTTTTCGTACCAGCTGCCCTCACTCGTCACGCCACTTTAGACGCGCCCCCCGCGCATCTGGTCTGAAAAACTCTGACGCAGACCAGGACGCAGGGAAAAAGGAAAGGAAGCGAAACAAGATTTGGATGTGAATCGTCCTCTGACCTGTTCCCCTGACCCGTTGCGCCCTTGTCCGCTGCCGGTTATTTGTTGACGTGCGTCGCGGGCGCGAGACGCGCTACAATGCCGGACGCCATGAAACTGATTCAACACATCAATTCGCCCGCCGACCTGCGCCGGCTCAAACTTGAGCAGTTGCCGGAAGTGGCGGCGGAAATCCGCGAACACATCATCAAGACGATGGCGCGCGTCGGCGGCCACACGGGCGCGTCGCTCGGCGCGGTCGAACTCGCCGTCGCCTTGCATTACGCTTTCGACACGCCGCGAGACCGACTCGTCTGGGATGTCGGCCATCAAGCCTACGCGCACAAAATCCTGACGGGACGGCGCGACGCGCTATCCACGATCAAACAGTATGACGGGCTGAGCGGCTTCCTGCGCCGGGATGAATCCGAGTACGACACGTTCGGCGCAGGCCACGCATCCACGTCGCTCTCCGCCGCACTGGGGATGGCGATTGCGCGTGACCGCCGGGGAGGGTCGCACCACGTCGCCGCTTTGATCGGCGATTCGAGTCTCGCGGGCGGGATGGCGATGGAAGCCATCAATCAGGCGGGTCATTTGAAGACGCGCCTCGTCGTGCTCTTGAACGATAACGAAATGTCCATCGCCCCGGCGGTCGGCGCGTTGACGGGCTACTTGAATCGCCTGCGCGAAGCGCAAGGTTATCATCGCTTCAAGGACGAGGTGGGAGATGCGCTGCGCGCCGTGCCGTCGTTCGGCGAACGCCTCCACCAAGCGGCCAAAACCGTCAAGGATGCCATCGCGGCGGCGGTGCTGCCGGGCGCACTCGTCAACGAACTCGGCTTCAAATACATCGGGTACGTTGATGGACACGACACGCTGGCGCTCGTCCACGCGTTGCGCGAAGCGCAACAGATCACTGATGGCCCAGTTATCGTCCACGCCTTGACGACGAAGGGTAAAGGCTTTCCGGCGCGCGAGAAAAATTACTATGCGTGGCACGCCACGGGGCCGTTCGACCCGCAGACGGGCGTAGGGATCAAGTCGAAGGCGTCCGCGCCGAGCTACACGGCGGTCTTCGGTCGAACGCTTTGCGAGTTGATGGCGCGCGATGAGAAGATCGTCGCGCTCACCGCCGCGATGCCCGACGGGACGGGTATCGACATGGTTTTGGAGAAGTACCCCGAACGCTCTTTCGATGTCGGCATCGCCGAGCAGCACTGCGTGACGTTTGCCGCCGGCATGTCTACAGAAGGCTTGAAACCGGTCTGCGCCATCTATTCGACCTTCCTGCAGCGCGGTTTCGACCAACTCGTCCACGACGTGTGCATACAGGATTTGAACGTCAAGTTCTGCATGGATCGCGCCGGGATCGTCGGCGGCGACGGCCCGACGCATCACGGCCTGCTCGACATCGCTTACCTGCGCGCCGTGCCGAACATCGTCGTGATGGCTCCGAAGGACGAAGGCGAGATGCGCGACATGCTCCACACCATGATCGAGCACGAGGGGGCGGCGGCGATGCGCTACCCGCGCGGCAACGGTGTCGGCGCAGATATCGCGCGTGCGCCGCAACTGTTGGAGATCGGCAAGGCCGAAATCTTGCGCGACGAGGGAAATGATGTCGCCATCCTCGCTTATGGTTCGATGGTGCATCCGTCGGTGCAGGCGGCGGAGCGTCTGGCGAAAGAAGGCATTGAGGCGACAGTCGTCAATGCGCGTTTCGTGAAACCGCTGGATGCCGGATTGCTGCTCGCGCTGGCGCGCACGAAGCGGCTCATCGTGACGGTAGAGGAAGCTTATCTCGCGGGCGGCTTCGGCGCGGCGGTGATGGAGTTGCTGGAGGAGAACGGGCTGTTAGACCGCTTGAGAGTCGTGCGCATGGGCGTGCCCGACCGGCTCGTGACGCACGGCGACTCGCAATTGTTGCTCGCCAAATATGGCCTCGACGCGGACGGCATTTACACGCGCGTCAAAGAGAGCATGGAAGTGTTGGAGGAACGGCGTGCGGGCGTTCGCCCGGCGACGGCGCGAAGCTAAACGCACAGGCGAGAAAGTCGAGATGGGGAACGCGCTGCTTCAATTAACTGAAGCGGCGCGTTTTTCGTGCCGACAGACACGATTTCGGACATGAAACTAAATTCTTCTTGCCCGTACAAACGGGACGGCGCAATGTGCGAATGCAACTAATTTGCCTTCTGATTGTGGACAGTTGCGACGTAAACAGGAGCATCTAAGGACTTGACGCAGCTTGTCCATGTTCTCGCAGCGCAAAACAAGGGCGCATCGTCGTGGCTGGCCTGTAATTTGCTTTATCTGGCCTGTAATTTGTTTTATAAGGCCGAAGCATTGGGAAAGTTTGAATGAGTGAGGCGGTAATCGCCGGGAGAGGAAATGGAAGAGACAGAGAGTTTTACGGAGATGAAGCCGATAGACCGCGATGCGACGCTGGCGACGCCGCGCTTCGACGAGGGGGAGGCACAGGTGGCGCGTCCCGTCGTGCCGCTGGCGGAGACTCCCGCAAGAGATGTTCGCCGCCGCCAGTGGCCGGTCGCGCTGGTGCTGATTTCCGCGTTGGCCGGAGGCGCGATCAGCATTTTCGCTTTTCAGTTATATCAACAACGGCAGCAGCCCCGAACCGCCGCCACGCAGGTCATCGAACCATCACCAGAGATCGATGCGCCGGACTCGCCCGCGCTTGCGCCGTCGCCCGCGTTAACAGTGGCGAGCCTCAAGGAAAAGACATCGGCACAGCTGGAAGCTCCCACCGTCAATGAAACATTTGAAGAGGAGAAGGCAAACGCGGCGACGAAAGATGACGATAAACTCGCGCGGCGTGCCGAAAAAGATGAAGTCAAGGCGACGCGCAAAGAAGATCGTAAAGACGCGGAGCGTAGAGCTGACGAGAAACGCGCGGAGCGCGACAGCGAGGCGAAGCTGCGCCGCGTTGAAGCTGGTCCCGCGCCCCGTCGGATCGAGCGGACAGCCGAAGATGGGCGGCGCTATGATCGGGCGGATGATGAAGAAGATGTCGAGTGGCGGCGCGAGCGTCGCCGCCAAAGACGCGAACAGAGGCGCGGACAGCAGCGTAATATCGACCGCATCAAAGACATCTTCCAGGGACCACCGCCCGCTTAAAATTCGGTCGCGGCTTAACTCGCGAAAAATGGCCGGACGCTAAATGCCTCCGGCCTCTTTGTTTGTTTGCCCTCTTGGTTCCTGCCGCCGCTACCACCGCGTTGCGGCATCGGGTTTTGCGTTAAAGTATCGTCGGCGAATGAAACGTGAGCGGATAGACAAATTGCTCGTCGAGCGCGGCCTCGCGCCGTCGCGCACGCGCGCACAGGCTCTGGTCATGGCGGGCCTCGTCCTCGTCGATGAGCAACGGGTGGAGAAGTCTTCGGAAACTTTTGCGCCGGAAGCACAGATTCGCGTGCGCGGCGCAAACGACCCGGCCTCGCGCTATGTCGGGCGCGGCGGTTTGAAACTCGCAGCCGCGCTCGCGGCCTTCCGCCTTGAAGTGAAAGATTTCATCTGCCTCGATATCGGGGCTTCGACGGGCGGCTTCACCGATTGCCTTTTGCAACACGGCGCGCGGCGCGTCGTCGCCGTGGATGTGGGGCATAACCAACTAGCCTGGCGTTTGCGGCAAGATGAGCGCGTCGAAGTCTATGAGGGCGTCAACGCGCGCCACCTGGAGCCGGAAGCATACGGCGTGCTCTTTGATTTAATCGTGATGGACGTGTCGTTTATCTCCGCGACGAAAGTGTTGCCCGCGCTCGTTCCGCAGTTGAAGGCGGGCGGGCACATTATCGTCTTAATCAAGCCGCAGTTCGAGGTGGGGCGCGGCGAAGTGGGAAAGGGCGGCATCGTCACGGACGTGAGCCAGCACGCGCGCGTCGTTGGAGAAGTGAACAGGGCAGCGTTAGACTTGAAACTCGACGTGCGCGGCGTGATCGATTCCCCGATCCACGGCGCGGACGGCAATCGCGAATTTCTCGCCTGTTACGAACTCGCGCAAACGTCGACGGCGGAATGAGCTATGTAAATCTCACTTCGACCTTTTTATCATGTTCCTTGTAGATGGTCGCCCCATCATTTGTGAGATGAGTAACATGGCCGCGAATCTCCTTTAAATAGCGTGGGCCAGACTTTATCAGTTTTTGTATCCGATCAAGAATCTCGCTCTTTGAAGGCATTCCTGGCATTTTAATAATCCCGCCGTGTGTGCAAGGCGGGTATTTACTTTTGTTTATTGATTTAACATCGCTGGTAAGAAGCGTGAATTCAACTTGTAAGTGCAACACGGTTATCTGTTCAAATGACATCTGTTAGTGCGGTTAATGCCCCAGGCGAGGGACATAACTATTGCAAATAATAGAGCTTCTAAAACAGGCAAACGACCTTACCGCTCCTGTGAGTTATAGTTGCAGTGTTGCACTTACAAGTTGAATCCGCGTAAGTGCTAAGGTTGAGACTATCGCTATTATCTATGAGTCAAATATATGCTTGCCTAATGTTAGGACGCTGCTGACGGGTCTGTTATTGAAATGAAGAGATTGACGGAGGCGACTGCGCTGGCGCGTTTGCGGCGTGAGAAAATCGCTTTTCAAAGCCATATCAAACGCAACTATGAAGCGGCGGCGCGCGATTGCCGCGTCTGCCCGACGCCCGGCGTCTGCTGCACCGACGCGCATTTCGTCAATGTTCACATCACGCGCCTCGAAGCCGTCGCCATCCGCGAAACACTGGCGCGGACGCCGCGCCTCGACGACGACGCCCGCCGCGCCGTCTACGCCCGCGCACGGCTCGCGGTCAAACGCTACAATCTGCACACCACTTTCGCGGGCGACACCTACGCGCAGACCTACTCCTGCCCGCTCTTCGCGCCGGGCACGGGCTGTCTCGTCCACGCCCGCGCCAAACCCGCGCCCTGCACGCAACACGCCTGTTATGACAATTGGGAAGAGATGCCGCCCGTCGCGTTGCAGTGGCGGGCGGAGCACCGGGTCGAGCAGTTGAACGAGCAGACGTTCGGCGCGGCGTGGGCGTGGCTGCCGACGCCGCTCTGGCTCACGCTCGTCGACCCCGAATCGGACGGCGCGGAACTCGCCCGGCACGTTCGCCTGTGGCGCGCCCGCCGCCCGACGACGCCGAACAACAGTGCGCCTCGTCTCGTCGCGCGACGGCGCAATTTGCCAGTGCTCAGACAACAATAGAATTACAAGCCCTGCCGGCAATTTATCTCTCGCTTGAATCCTACGCTTGACGCCGCACGTTATAGAGATGTCCGGCATCAGAGCTTTTTTCCTCAAGGCGCTTTTTGCGCGGATGCTCAGTCAGTCCCGCGAAAATTTTATCGCCCGCTAACTTCGCTTGTTAACAGTTCTCAGCCTGTTGGCGTCTTACCGTCCGAATGCGCAACGCTTTGGAAATCACAGGGAAGCGTTAAGAAGAGGTTCTGTTGCATGTATGAAGTCGAAGCGGCGGGCGGCCTGTTAATTGGAACTGAGATGGCCGTAGCGTCCTCCCCCATAGCTGAAACTTCCGTGGATGCCGCGCTGGTCGAGGCGGTGCGCGCGGGCGACCGCGAGGCCTTCGGGCGACTTCACGATACGTACGCGCGCATGGTGCATGGCATCCTGCTCGCGCGCGTGCCTTACGGCGAAGTGGACGATCTCGTGCAGGACGTGTTTCTAGTCGCGTTGCGGAAGATCGACTCGCTCCGGGACGCCAACCTGTTCGGCCCGTGGCTGGCGATGATCACGCGCAACCGCGCGATGGATTTTCATCGCCGCTCGCGCGACACGGCGGAACTCTCCGACGATCTTCCGGCGGCTAACGTGACCGCGCCGGAAGCCGAAGCGACCGAAGTCTTAACCTTGATTCGGATGTTGCCGGAAGCATATCGCGAGCCTTTGATTTTGCGTTTCGTCGAAGGCATGACGGGGCCGGAGATCGCGGAGCGCACGGGACTCGCGCCCGCCTCCGTCCGAGTCAACATTCATCGCGGGATGAAACTGCTGCGCGCAAAGTTGGGCAAAAAAGTCGGGGAAGGAGCATTAAAGCGATGAGCGATTATTTGTGGGACAAGACGGGCGAGCCGGATGAGGATGCGGAGCAACTGGAACAACTGCTCGGCACGCTCAAGTATCGACCGCGCCCGCTGGAGATACCGGCCACCGTCGCTGCGTTGCCCGCTCGCTCGCGCACGATCTTTTTTCGCCCGCGCCTCGCCCTCGCCGCCTCGCTCGTTTTGATGTTGCTCGCGGGCACCTGGTTGATGATGCGTCAGAGCGAACAGGCAACGACCCCGGCATCAATCGCCGAGCAAAGAAACTCCGCACCCGCCAGCGGGCAACCGGAAATAGCAAAGAATTCAAACGGCGACGCACCCGCCGCGGGCGCAGTTCAGCAGGCAAATAAAACGAAGCCGCGAGAAAGTCGTGCGAACGTCAAACAGGTGAAAGCCATGAAGCCGCGTCGCCCGGCGCAACAATTCATCGCGAAAGATAAGCGGCAGATGTTGCCGCGCGCCGGGAAGAAGGTCCTGCCAGGGCGGGAAGAGATCGCCGTCACGAAAGAGGGACGCGAGGCGACCGAGAAACTCATGCTGGCGCTGAGGCTGGCGAGCGCGAAACTCAATTACGCGCAGAGGGAAGTTTATGAGATCAGGCGCGCCGGGCAGTGAAAAGCGTGAAGAGAGATGAAATACCGCACGTCGAATGGAGCACTTATGAAAACGAAACTTAATTCAACCTGGCTCAAAGTTCTGTGCCTTGCCGTCGCCGTGATGGCGGCGGGCGCGCGGGAAGCGCAGGCGCAGCAGTCGCCGCAGCAGTACAACTCGAAGCTACAGATCGAAAGTCTCGAACGGCTCGCCACGAAAGCGAATGAAGTGGTGGACGTAAGCCTCGACGAGACGTTGATGCGACTCGTCGGGACGACGCTCGCCAGTTCCAAAGATGCTGATGTGACGCCGGTCAAAGAGATCATCAAGGGATTGAAGGGCGTCTATGTGCGCAGTTACGGCTTCATCAACGAGGGCGAGTACGGCGACGCGGACATGACTTCGTTGCGCACGCAGTTACGCTCCCCCGGTTGGCTGCGCCTCGTCAACGTGATCAAGAAACGGGAGGGGCAGACCGTCGAAGTTTATCTGATGACGGGCGGCGAACGAGTCGGCGGCCTCGCCATCGTGGCCCTGGAGCCGAAGCGTCTGACGCTGGTCAATATCGTCGGCATGATCGATCTCGAAAAGCTGAGCCAACTCGAAGGCCAGTTCGGCATCCCCGAACTCGGCATCGAGCGTGAAGACAAAGACAAGCGCCAAGACAAAAACGAGCGCGAAGACAAAAACGAACGTGAAGACAAAAACGTGAAAGCGACGAAGAAGCCATAAGCGGGAGGGACGAAACCTGATGCACCGGATATTACTTCTTTCGCTGCTCGTCGTCGCCGGTTCTCTCGCGCCGCCCGTCGTGGGCGCAACGACGAAAGAGACGCCCGAATATCACGCGGTCGTCAAACTCATCGAATCGCATTATCGCGTCAAGCATCGCGGCATTCCCTTCGTCGCCAACCTCGGCGTGAAGACCGCGAAGATCGTCTCGAAAGACGCGCGGCGGGTGTTGCGCTTTGGCAGTTTCAAACTGGCGCTCTTTGAAGATCAGGATTTTTCCGGGCGCGAGGCGGGCGGCGATTTCCGCGCGCGGATGCGGCAGACGCTCGAACCCGACTGGCATCCGCTCATCTTCGTGCGCCTCGAAGACGAAGCGCAGACCTACACTTACACGAAGCCGGACGGCGATAAATTTAAAGTCCTCGTCGTCGTCGTCGGGCAGCGCGATGCCACCGTCCTGCAAGTCAACCTCAACCGGGAAGAGTTTGCCAAACTCCTGTTGAACCCCGAACAAGAGAGTAAATCGCTTGCCGACGAAGCGACGAGCGCCGAGGAGCCTTGAAGCGCAAGGATGAGGGATGAAAGGAACGCTTACCCTCAACTATACGCAGAACACATTGAGATACGATGATGCGGCACGAAACGGTCGCTATCGCAGAGGCGATAGCGACGGCACTTTGATTCGCGTCTCTGTGATGAGTGTTGAATCCCTGTCACCTCAACTGCCAAGCCGAAAGGGTAAGCGCACAAAATGAGAATGAAAAACTTTTTATCACGCGGCATGAGAATCAGCTTTTCTTTCTTCTGCTCTCTATTGATCATTTGCGGGGGCGGTGCGCCTTTCGCGAAAGCGCAGGAGCAGGACGAAGTCGTTAAAGTCAGAACGCGCGTTGTCTTTCTCGACGCGCTCGTGACGGACAGGAAGACGAAGTCGTTTGCCGGCGGGCTTGCGCCGGAGAATTTTGAAGTGATCGCCGACGGCAAACCGCGCCCCGTCTCTTACTTCACGCGCGAAG
The DNA here is from genome assembly GCA_051006195.1 of Pyrinomonadaceae bacterium. Lineage (GTDB taxonomy): Bacteria > Acidobacteriota > Blastocatellia > Pyrinomonadales > Pyrinomonadaceae > JAIVJZ01. The sequence continues at coordinate 14,026 of JBPCIP010000203.1, read as the reverse complement.
GCGACAAGAATCGTCGCCCGCTCGCGCTCGCGCTCGTCTTCGATCTCGAACGCCTCGGCGCGGGACGCTACATGCGGCGCACCGAAATCCTCGAAGCAATGGCGGCGGAACTCTCCAAACTCCCTGCGGAAGATGAAGTGGCGGTGGTGGTGCTCGACCCGAACGGCGTTGAAGACCGCCGCGAGTGGTTGACGCCCTTTACGCGCAACCGCGCGCAAACGGCCTCGGCGATGGCGGTCATCCCGGCGCTCGTCGGCGCGGGCGCGAGCGGAGCAGGCGGCGAGGCCAACGGGCAGCCCGCGCAGGAGGCGGCGGAGCGCAGAGCGGAGCAGGCCGGAGGCGTTGAGGCCGCGAAAGAAGAAAATGAGAAGCCCGCGAAGAAAGAGATTTCAATCACGGTTGGAACGAAAGACGGAGTGAAGGTCGAAACGACGGGCGGGGGGGAAGATGAATTTAAAGATGAGCAGGACGAAGAAGTAGAAATTGATTACATCATGGATAAGAAGGGCAATAAGATCAAGCGCATCGTTAAGCCCGACGGCGCGCTCATTCTGGAAAGAACGAACAAGGACGGTTCGACCACGAGCGACTATCAGGAGCCTTTCGACCTCGCGGCGGCCTCCTACGAGATCACGAAGCGAATGGCTGCGGAGCGTCCCAACTCGCAGGCCGCGATGGTCTACGTCACGGACGGCATCGCGCCTGTTTTCTACGCGCAGCGCGATTTCATCGAGTCGAAGCTGCTCAAGTCGAACGTCATCTTCAGCGCGCTCGTGACGGACATGAAGACGGGTTTTAAGTTCGCGTTGCCGATTTTGAAGCCGCTCGGCAATCTGGCGGGCATCAGCATTTCGGGGAGCGCGCAGCATCTCGCCAAACAGACGGGCGGAGAATCGGTGCGCGTGCGTCGGCCTGCGGATTACGCCAAAGGTTTAAGTTTGATCGTCGGCAATCTCAACGCGCGCTACAGCCTCGGCTTCACGCTCGCCGAAACGGAACAGGACGACGGCCAGATGCACCCGCTCGAAGTGCGCGTGCGTGCGCGTGATGCCAAAGGCAAGGAGCGCAAACTCGAAGTGAAAGCGCGGCGCGGTTACTACATGCCGACCGATGCGGCGAAGAAATCGCCGGAAGCCGCGAAGAAAACGAGCGCCGGAGCGGAGACGCCGGATGCCCCGGTGAAGAATTAAACAGAGGCTTGAATATGAAAGACGGTGTCAGGATAATCGCAACCGTGATCAGTCTCGGATTGATTCTCATTCCAGTGCGGGCGCAGGTTGTGAGCAGTTCTGCGACGGCGTCGGACCGGGCGAACGTGCGTGTCTCCGATGCCGGTCTCCTTGCGCCCGGCGACGCGGCGGGCGCGAACGTCGTCTCAAAGTGGAAGTTTAAGACGGGCGGCAGCGTCTACTCGACGCCCGTAATTGCGGGCGGCATCGTTTATTTCGGCAGCCACGATTATTACGTCTACGCGACGGACGCGGCGACGGGAAAAGAGCGCTGGAAGTTTAAGACGGGCGGGCGCGTTCTCGCTTCGCCCGCGTTGGCTGGCGGCGTGGTTTACTTCGGCAGTCAGGACAATCGGCTCTACGCCGTAGACGCGGCCACGGGGCAGTTGAAGTGGAAGTTCAAGGCGGAGTACGCGCTGAACTCAACTCCGGTCGTGGGCGCGGGCATCGTCTATTGCTCCGGCACGGACGGATTGCTGTATGCGCTTGATGCCGCGACCGGAAGTCAGCATTGGACATTCAACGCAGAGGTGGGCACGCCGACTTCGCCGCTGCTCGCGGGCGACATGGTTTACGTCGGGAGCGGGCGCGGCCTCCATGCCGTCAACGCCGCGACGGGACAGAAGAAGTGGACCGCACGCACCACGCGCCCCGTCGTCTCCGCTCCAATTATTGTCGGAGAGACGATCTATTACGGCAGTCTGGATAATTATCTCTACGCGGTCGCTGCTGCGACGGGCGAACTCAAGTGGAAATTCAAAACGGACGGCGGTTTGCCTTTCTCGCCCGTGGCAGCAGCGACCGACGACGTCGTGTACTGCGGCGGCATCGACGGCAATCTCTACGCGGTTGAAGTTGCGACGGGAAAACAACTCTGGAAGTATGCAGCTCCGGACGGCATCACGAGCGCGCCGGCGATTGTCGGTCCGCTCGTTCACTTCGGCACTCTCAAAGGTCTCTCCACGCTCGATGCGAAGACCGGACGATTGAAGTGGTCATACACCACCGAACGCATCGTCACGTCCGCGCCGACCGTCTCCAATGGCCTCATCTATTTTGGCGGCTGGGACGGCAATCTCTACGCCGTGCAGTAAGCGCGTACCGTCGCCGGCTGCCGCAAACGCGCCCGACCGATTTGTGAAAGCATCTCAAAATATGAACCCGCCGCTCTTAGCGAGGCTGCGGATGAGCAGCCAGATCAGCAAGATGAGCGTTGCCGGGATGAGCACGTCCAGAGAGGCGAACACCGTCGCCGCGAGAATATCGCCGCGCGTGAATCTGAATGCGCCCCGCGTCCACCCGATGAAAACATAACCCAACATGCACAACCCTGTGACCAACGCGCCGCCGAACACGAGCACGCAGGTGAGAGCGGAAACTTTGTTGGCCCAACTCGGAATCGCCCAGAAGCCCACTATCATCGCCAGCATCGACACGCACGGCACGGCTGCCGCCATCCACATTCGATGCATCGCTACATCCTTCGTCTGCATGCTCATCTCTCCTGTTTCGCGCGGCTTCGCTTGGGTTCATCCTCGCCGCTCGCTTGTTGCCAGTCTACGGGTCGTCCGCGCCCGGCGGCTGCGCGCCGTATGACACTTCCTTGTTTGTCACAGCGCGGCGCGAACCGGAAACGCTTTGCGTCGACACAGCACCGGAAACGGGTAGTGGGTTAGTTTGATTGCTAGACCATTACCCATCCGCGTTGTAACTTCAAACTGACCCACCACTCCGGAAACGCTTTGCGTTGACACTGCGAAAGACGCGCCTGTATCATCCCACGCAGTTTTCCACTCGTCTTTAACCTGATTTTGCCGGAAGAATATTGCCGGAGAAATGATGCCCGATTTCGCCGCTCTCGCCCGCGAGCGCGCCCGGCCTCGCATCTTTCTCGCATGTGTGATTGATGGAGAAACTTACCGTTCGTCGCGTCGGCGTCCTCGTCAAACCGAATTTGCCGAAGGCGGTCAAAACCATCTGCCTGCTGCTCGAATGGCTGTCGGAGCGAGGCATAACGCTCGTGGCCGGGCCGCGTATCGAACGCGAAGAGATCGAGCGACAGACGGGTTGTGCTCTGGAAACTTTAGATTATGAAGAACTCGCTGCGAGCGTCGATATGATCGTCGTGCTCGGCGGCGACGGCACGATGATCGCCACCGCGCGTATGCTGGATAACCGCGACGTTCCCGTCGTCGGCATCAACTACGGGAGCCTCGGCTATCTGACCGAAGTGCGTGTCGAAGAGATGACCTCCGCGCTCGAAGCGATCCTTGCGGGCAACTACAATCTCGACCGCCGCGTGATGCTCTCCGCCGCCCTCTGTCGCGGCGAGGAGAAATTGCTGAAGAACCGCGTGCTCAACGATGTCGTGATCAGCAAGTCGGCGTTGGCGCGCATCGTCGAGATCGAGGCGTGGTTCGACAAGCAGTTCGTCAACACCTTTCGCGCCGACGGTCTCATCGTCTCCACGCCGACCGGCTCGACCGCTTACAATCTGTCCGCCGGCGGCCCCGTTGTCTACCCTTCGATGAATGCCATCATCATCACCCCCATTTGTCCGCACACGCTCTCGAACCGCCCGCTCGTCGTGCCCGACGATGCCGAGATCGAACTTGTCTTGAAGACGCCGAATGAAGAAGTCGCTTTAACGCTCGACGGGCAGGTCGGCTATCGCATGGAGGTGGGCGACCGTGTCCTCATCAGCAAAAGCCGCACGGCCTTTAATCTGATGCAGCCCGTCAACCGCAACTACTTTGAAGTGCTGCGCGGAAAATTACGCTGGGGAAGATGATCAAACAGTGACAGGTGACAGGTGACTAGATTAAAACCCGGTTCCGGCTCGTCGCCTGTCGCTCATCACTTGTCACTGAGGAGCGAAGATGACGAATGACAAAAATGATCGAGAGATGAGCGACCGGAAAGTTCGCTCCGATGCTTACGAACGCGAGGCGACGACCGATCTTAAAGACGCGACGCCGGACCGCCCGAAGGGGATGCCGCTGCATACGCGCATCTTGATCGGGTTGCTCGTGGGCGTGGTGGCGGGGGTGGCCGCGAACCGCCTGTGGGGCGGAGACCACCCGCGCATCGTGTGGACGATCAGCAACATCACGGAGCCAATCGGGACACTCTTCCTGCGTCTCCTGTTGATGGTCGTCATCCCGCTCGTCTTCTCGTCGCTGGTCGTCGGCGTCGCGGGCATCGGCGACATCCGGCGGCTTGGTCGCGTCGGGCTGAAATCGTTCGCTTATACGTTAATCATCTCCGCCATCTCGGTCGTCATCGGGTTGACGCTGGCGAACACGATCCGTCCCGGCGAGCGGATCGATGCGGCGACAAAGGCGGGATTGGAAGCGCGCTACGGCACGGATGCGTCGAAGCGCGTGGCCGATGCGACGAAAGCGGGGGGGACGCCCGACTCGGCGTTGATGCAGGTGGTGAAAACCGTTGTGCCGTCGAACCCGGTGGCGGCGGTCGCAAGCGAGACGCCGAACATGCTCCACCTGATGTTCTTCGCCGTTATCCTCGGCGTCGCCGCCACGCTCATCCCCACGAATGTCACGGCGCCGCTCCTGCAAGCCTTACAGGCGCTCTTTGAAATCTCGGCGAAGATCATCGATCTCATCATGAAGATCGCGCCGTTCGCCGTCGCCTGCCTGCTCTTCAACAACACGGCGCGCTTCGGACTCGATCTCTTGCAGGCATTGGGATGGTTCGTGCTGACGGTGCTCGGCGGCCTCGCCCTGCACATGTTCGGCGTCTATTCGCTCTCCGTCTATTTCCTCTCGGGCATCAATCCGCTCGAATTTTTCCGTCGCATCAAGACTGTGCTCTTAACCGCGCTCTCCACTTCTTCCTCGAACGCCACGTTGCCGACGGCCTTGCGCGTCTCGGAAGAAAACTTGGGCGTGCCGCGCGAAATCAACAGCTTCGTCTTAACCGTGGGCGCAACGGCCAACCAGAACGGGACGGCTCTGTATGAAGGCGTCACCGTGCTCTTCCTCGCCCAGTTGGCCGGGATCGACCTGACGCTCGCGCAGCAACTCGGCATCGCTTATTTCGCCATCCTCGGCGGCATCGGGACGGCAGGCGTCCCCTCCGGCTCGATCCCCTTCATCATCGTCATGCTCGTCACCTACGGCATCAACCCCGCGCTCATCGCCATCATCCTCGGCGTGGACCGCATCCTCGACATGTGCCGCACCACTTTGAACGTCGCCGGCGACATCACGGCGGCGACCTACGTGGCGCGCTCGGAAGGCTACGAACTTTTGAAGCCGCATGTGCCCGCGCTCGCGGCGGCGGGCATCGTCGCGAGCGGGCCGACGAGTCAGGACATTCACGACCGGGCGACGTGAAAACGTGCGCCGGAAATGTATGAGAATGATGCTGGACTCGGAAGCCTGCCGGAGATTGTCCCGGCAGGCTTCGCCGCTTTTTGCCACGAAATTGACCCAATACGTAATCCTCACGCGATTGCATCCGGTGGGGAACGCGAGATGCAAGAGAAGATTCGTTAACTTCTCGCATCAGGTTTGCAATGCGGCTACGCAACAGTAGTAGCCCAGCCGAAATAGACAGAACTTTGCCGGAAGCGCATTGAAGGCACGAGTGCGCCAAGACGTGAAACCCCGGCTAAGGTCTGGAAATTAAGAAGAGGTTCCCGAAGCGTATGTTTCCTATTGGCGACGACAATTCCGACCGCCGCTCCTTCCCGCTGGTCAACTATATTCTGATCGCCGCGAACGTTCTCGTCTTCGTCCTGTTTCAGGGACTCGGCTCGAATGAGCGTTTCACCTATGCGTGGTCAACCGTGCCGGCGGAGATCACGACCGGGCGCGATATCGATAGGCCGGTGGTCGTATCCGGCCCGACGGGCGCGCCGGTTGGCCGGATCAATCTCGAGCCGACGCCGGGCAGCGTCTATCTGACGCTCCTGACTTCGATGTTCATGCATGGCGGGATCGCACACCTATTCGGAAATTTGCTCTTTCTCTGGATTTTCGGCGACAACCTGGAAGACCGCATGGGGAAGGCCAAGTATCTCATCTTTTATTTACTGTGCGGGTTGATCGCATCGCTCGCGCATGTCTTTTCGACGACGGCGTTCGGGCAAAACCCGTATGTGCCGAGTCTCGGCGCGTCGGGCGCAATCTCCGGCGTGCTCGGAGGCTACCTGCTGCTCCACCCGACGCGCGGCGTCCACGTCATTTTGCTACGCTTCATGGTGCGAACTGTTCCGGCCTACGTCGCCATCGGCCTGTGGTTCGTCTTCCAGTTGATCAACGGATTAGGCATGCTCGGCCAAGGTTCGCAGGAGGGTGGCGGTGTGGCCTATGCCGCGCACATCGGCGGCTTCATCGCCGGGCTGCTGCTCGTCAAATTGTTTGACTCCGGCCCGCATCGCAATACCAACTCGCCGTCGGCCTGGACAGGGAGTCGCGCGGCGTCATGATTCGAGTGACGGCGGGCATTCGGCACATGCCGGATGCGTTGCCTCAATAAAAACTACCTTAGGAGACATAAAATGGACAACGATAACGTGATTTCAACGCTCAACAATTTGATCGAAACATGCAAGGACGGCCAAAACGGTTTTCAGACCGCCGCCGAAGGCACCACCCGCAGCGATCTGAAATCGCTTTTCGGCGAATATGCAATGCAACGCTCGCAGTTCGCCGGCGAACTGCAAGCGGAAGTGCGTCGTCTGGGCGGCGACCCGGAGCAGACGGGCAGCGTCGCCGCCACGCTTCATCGCGGCTGGATCAACATCAAGTCCGCCGTCACGGGTGAAGATGACAACGCCATCATCGCCGAATGCGAACGCGGCGAAGACTCCGCCGTCTCGAACTATAAAGATGCGCTCAATGACCAGAATTTGCCCGCCGACGTGCGTAGCATCGTTGAACGCCAGTCCGCACAGGTCAAGCAAGCGCACGACCGCATCCGTTCGCTCGAACGCGCGACCGGCACGGGCGACATGAACACGGCGAATGCCTGATACAACAGCAATGCCTTGTTGAAACATTACGACAACGGGTGAGGGCGCTCACCGCGCTTTCTCACCCGTTGCCGCTCAACTCAAACAACTTAACTCACAAAATAACAACACGGATAAGGGAGAACGAATATGCGAAACGAAAGAAAATTGGGCGTTGTGCTCTGCGCTGCGATAATGTCCGTTGCTTTGCTTGCCTTAATCGCAACAGCGCAACAGGATCGCAACTCGAACCAGAACTCGAACCAGAACGGGAACTCAAACATGAACGGGAACTCAAACATGAGTGGCAACATGAACGGGAACATGAATATGAGCGGCGATATGAACTCAAACATGAACTCGAACATGAGCGGGAACATGAACTCGAACATGAATGGCAGCATGAACTCGAACATGGGCATGAGGCAAGAGGGCAACATGTCGATGATGAATTCGATGGATAAGAAATTCGTGATGATGGCGGCGATGGGCGGGATGGCCGAAGTGGAGATGGCGCGCGTCGCGTTGACGAAAGCATCCAGCGATTCCGTCAAGCAGTATGCGCAGAAAATGATCGACGACCACACGAAAGCCAACGAAGAGTTGATGGGGATCGCCACATCGAAGGGCATCAACGTTGCGCCCGCACCCGATGCGAAGATGCAGGCGATGATGATGAAGATGGAGAAACTCTCCGGCGCGGAGTTTGACCGCGAATACATCAAAAACGCGGGCAACAAAGACCATATGAAGATGGAGAAATTGTTCCGCGACGAAAGCGCGAAGGGCAAAGATGCGGACTTGAAAGCCTTTGCCGCCAAAACGCTTCCCGTCGTGCAGATGCACTTGCAGATGGCGCGCGACCTGCACAATCAGATGATGGGTATGAAAGGCGACATGAAGAACATGAACAAGAGCATGTAGGCCGGGAGCGAAAGTTACGCACAACGAAGGGACAGGCGAAAGCGGGGCGGCGCGAAACACTATTGCCCTCCGCCTTTCGCCTTTTGCTTTCCCCCGCCCGGCTCAGGTAAGATCGCGCGTCGCAGAATTCAAGGAGTCATGATCATGTCAGCCAGCAAAATTCTTTTGCCGCCCACCAATCAACCGGAGTTGGAAATATCATCGACGCCGCGCGAGGAGATGAATCTCTACCCGCTCGACACTTTCCCTTATGAATTTGTCGGAAGCGAGATCACCATCAGCTTCGAGATGCCGGAGTTCACCGCCATCTGCCCGTTCTCCGATTTCCCGGACTTCGCCAATATTCGCCTCGCTTATGTCCCGCGTGAGCGGTGCGTCGAACTAAAGAGTCTCAAGCTCTACATCAACTCGTTTCGCAACGTCAAAATCTTCCACGAGCACGTCATCAACGTCATCCTCGAAGACTTCGTGCGCGCCTGCCAGCCCATAAGCGTCGAACTCGAAGGCGACTTCAACATTCGCGGCAACATCAAGACGATGGTGCGCGCTAGCTACAAAAGAAGTAGTCAGTAGCCAGGAGTGAGCATGAAGATGCTTTCACTCCTGGCTACTGACTACTGGCTACTGACTATTTCTTTATGACCATTGGAATCATCGGTGTCGTTATTTTGATCGCGCTGGTCGGGCTGTTTTTGGTGTGGCGGACGGTCAAGCTGTTTATCAAGTTGGCTCTCGTCGGCATCGTCGTGCTGCTCGTCGTCGGGCTCTTGGCATGGTGGAACTCTTCCAGCGAAAAGACCGCGACGCCGCCGGCAGAACGGAATCGCCCCGCGAACACGCGCCGCTCTTCCAACCGTTGAGCAACACCCCCGCGCATGGCTGAAACCGACACCGATCCGGCTGATCAATTCGACGCGCGCGTCAGCCCCGAACCGTTAGACGAACGCACGCCGAACCTCTTCCGGCGTTATCGCCGCCTCCCGCAAAACGTTTTCTTTATCAGCCTTGTCAGTTTGCTCAATGATGCTTCGAGCGAGATCGTTTACCCGCTCCTGCCCTTCTTCCTCTCGCTCTCACTCGGCGCGTCTCCGGCTATCGTCGGCCTCATCGAAGGCGGAGCGGAATCCATCTCAAGTTTTCTCAAACTCTTCGCCGGATACTTCAGCGACCGCACCGGCAAGCGCAAAGCCCCGGTCGTCTTCGGCTACGCCCTCGCAGGGTTGGCGCGCCCGCTCCTAGGCTTTGCGACGAGTTGGCCGCAGGTCTTCGCCGTGCGTTTCGCCGACCGCATCGGCAAGGGCATTCGTAGCGCGCCCCGCGACGCCATGATCGCCGATTCGGCCAGCCCCACAGAGCGCGGCCTGGCCTTCGGTTTCCACCGCGCGATGGATCACTTGGGCGCGGTCATCGGCCCGCTCATCGGCTACGTGTTGCTCATTATGTTGACGAGCGACGCCGATGCGCCGACGCAGGGCGAGTACAAGTTGATCTTTCTCGCCGCGTCCGTCCCCGCGCTCGCCGCCGTGCTCGTCGCCGCGTTCGCGATCCGCGAGACGCGCCCGCCGAAAGGGGAGGTGAAACCTCTCGCCGCGCCGCCGAGTTTTTCCCTGCGCGGCTTTGACGGAAACTTCAAACGCTTTCTCGTCATCCTCGCGCTCTTCACCCTCTCAAACTCTTCGGACGCTTTTCTTCTATTGCGTGCGAGGGAGGCGGGCATCTCGACGCAGACGATCCCGTTGTTGTGGGCCGCGTTGCACGCGAGCAAGGTGATCAGTTCGCTCGTCGGCGGCGACTTGTCGGATCGGCTGGGGCGGAAGTTTTTGATCGTCGCGGGCTGGCTCTTTTACGCCGCCGTCTATGCGGGCTTCGCGTTCGTCTCGACAATCGGTCAAGCGTGGACGCTCTTTCTCGTCTACGGCATCTACTTCGGGCTGGCCGAGGGCGCGGAGAAGGCGCTCGTCGCCGACCTCGTCCCTGCCGACAGACGCGGCACGGCTTACGGCCTCTATAACCTCGCGTTCAGCCTCACGGTCTGGCCTGCCTCGCTTTTGATGGGCGCGCTCTGGAGTTGGCGCGGCGCGCAGACGGCCTTTCTCGCCAGCGCGTGCGTCGGCGCGCTCGCCGCCTTGCTGCTCGCCTTCACGATTCGTCCCAGCGTGAAACGAGTTAAAACTTGATGCGCCCGACGATTGCGGATTGAAGAACCCGGATTGTCTTTTCAATCCGCAATCCGCAATCCGAAATCCGCATTCCGACAGTCGCCCGCGCACACTTTTTCCGGTAACATAATTTTCCGATGGATTCACACAATTATCGTCTTATTACCACGCCCGCCGAACTCAAGGCGGCGGTCGCCGAACTGTCGCAACATGCCGCCGTCGGCTTCGACACGGAAACCACGTCGCTCGACCCTTACGCGGGGCGCATGCGGCTCATGCAATTCTCCGCCCCGGACGGCGTAGCATATCTCATCGATCTCTATTGCTTTACCAATGGAGACGGCGCAGACGGCGACGCGCTCGAACCGCTATGCGCATTGCTCGCCGCGCCGCGCCCTGTGAAAGTGGCGCACAATGCGAAGTTCGATGCCAAGTGGACGAAGCATCAACTCGGCACGGAACTCGGCGGCATCTTCGACACGATGCTCGCCAGCCAACTCGTCTCGGCGGGCGAATCCGAAGACCGCCACTCGCTCGCCGCCGTCGCCGCGCGCTATCTGGATGAGACCGTCGATAAGTCCGAACAGTTGAGCGACTGGAGCGGCGAACTCACGCCCGCGCAACTCGAATACGCCGCGCGCGACGCTGCCCTCATGCTCCCCCTGCGCGAGCGTCTCATCGAACTGCTCAAGCGCGACGATCTCGTGCGCGTCGCGCAACTTGAGTTTGAGTGCGTCGTGCCCGTCGCCTGTCTCGAACTCAACGGAATTTTTCTCGACACAGAGCGCTGGCGCGAGCAGATCGCCGTCATCAAAGAGAGGCGAGCCCGACTCGCAGAAGAACTTCAGGCCATGCTCTCCGAAGGCACATCGCAGGGTTCTCTCTTCGAGAATGCACGCGCCGACATCAATATCGACTCGCACACGCAACTGACCGCCGCCCTCAAACGCCTCGGCGTGCCGCTGCCCGATTCCACACGCAACTGGAAACTCCAGCCGCTCGCCGCCGACTATCCTGTTATCGCCAAACTGCTCGACTATCGCACCGTCCAAAAATCCCTCACCAGCTACGGCGAAAACATCCTCACAGAGATCAAGGACGAAACAACCGGGCGCATCCACGCCAACTTTCACCAGATCGGCGCGCCGACGGGACGTTTTGCATGTACGAACCCCAACATCCAACAGGTGCCTCACGCCGTCGAATACCGCCGCTGCTTCCGCGCGCCCGACGGACGAAAACTCGTCATCGCCGATTACTCGCAGATCGAACTGCGCATCCTCGCGCACGTCACGAAGGATCAAGGGTTTATCGACGCCTTCAATTCCGGCGCGGATTTGCACCGCGTCACCGCCGCGCAGGTCTTCAACACGCCGCTCGAAGGGGTCACGAAAGAGCAGCGCGATTTCGCCAAGCGGCTCAACTTCGGCGTGGTCTATGGCATCGGCGCGCAGCGTTTCGCCATGATGACCGGACTCTCGCTGACCGAATCCGAAGGCATCCTCGCGCGCTACTTTCAAACGTATCGCGCGCTTGATGCGTGGCTCAGAGAAGCCGCGCGCAAAGCCGTGCGCGAACGCATGGCGCGCACCCTGTCTGGCCGTCTCGCCCGTTTCAACTTCGACGGGGAAGACCGCAAGGCCGCCTCGCTCGCCCAGCGCAACGGCAAAAATATGCCGATTCAGGGAGCTTCGGCTGACATCCTCAAGCGCGCTTTGCGCCTGCTGCACGACAAGCTGAAAGACACAGATGCCCTCATCGTCAACATCGTGCATGATGAGATCGTCGTTGAATGTGATATGCAACAAGCGGAAGAGATCGCACGAATTGTGGAAGCGGCGATGTGCGCGGCGGGCGAAGAGTTCGTCACCCTCGTGCCGGTGAAAGTGGAGACAGAAATCGCGGACGAATGGGTGAAATAAAGGATGGACGAAGGGATGAGGGATGAGGGATGAAATAAAAGCATTCAAGTTCTGGAAGTATTCCTTTCATCCCTCATTCCTCCGCCCTGCTTTTCGTCGCCAGAGAAAATAGATGGGAATGCCGGTGAGCACGAGCAGGTAGCCGATGCCGGAGGTGGCTGGCGTGAGATAAGCGAGGTCGATGACTAAGAGCAGCGCGAGCAGGATATAGATGAGCGGCACGAACGGATAACCGAACGTGCGATAGGGGCGCGGGGCGTCGGGCAGTTTGCGACGCAAGCGGATGACGGCCCCGACCATTAAGGCGTAAAAAACCAAGTCCGCCGAGACGATGTATTCGAGCAATTGCGTATAGACATTGCCGTACACGTTTGCGCCGGTGCGCGCGTCAACATTGATGGTGCGCGGCAGTGTCAGCAGCGAGGCCCAGACGCCTTGCACGATGAGCGCGATGGCCGGGACGTGGCGTGAGTTGAGCGTGCCGACGCGCGCGAAAAATAGCCCGTCGCGCGCCATCGCGTAATAGACGCGCGCCCCCGCCAGCACAAGGCCGTTGTTGCAGCCGAAGGTGGAGATGATGATCGCGCACGCCATCAGGAGCGCGCCGCGCTCGCCGAAAATGGCCTGCATCGTCGCCGTGGCGACGCGGTTCTGCGGGGCTTGCTGAATCGCACCCAGCGGCAGCGTCACGACGTAGGCAAGGTTGGCGAGCAGGTAGAGCGCGACGACGAGCGCACAGCCCACGAGCAGTGCGCGCGGCAAATTGCGCCCCGGTTCTCTGACTTCGCCCGCCGTGAACGTCACGTTGTTCCATGCCGATTGCGCGAAGAGCGGCCCGACCATCGCGCGCCCCAAGAGCATCACGAGGGCGAGGCCGCCGGAGAGCGCGAGATCGGGTTGCGCCGTTTGCGGCGTCCACCCATTGTTCGCCCACGAATCCCACCACGCGGAGGTGAACAGCGCGCCGCCGCGATTCGCGCCGAAGACGAGGCCGAGAACGACGAGCGCGGCGAGTGCGGCGGTCTTCGTGAAGGTGAAACTGTTCTGAATGAGTTTGCCCAGTTGCAGCCCGCGCGTGTTCATCGCCGTGAGCAGCAGGATCATCAGGATGGCGACGAGTTGCTGCGTCGAAAGACTGACAGCGTAGTTCCAGAAAAGCTTGTGCGGCGTGATGAGATAGTTGGTGGCGGAGATGGAGGGGACAAGCACGCCGGTGAAATTGGCGAAAGCGATAGCGACGGCGGCAATCGTCCCGGTTTGGATCACAAACAGCAGCGACCAGCCAAAGAGAAATCCGGTGGCCGGGCTATACGCCTCCCGCAGGAATACGTATTGTCCCCCGGCCTGCGGCATCATCGCCGCCAGTTCCGCGCAACAGAGCGCGCCCGTGATGGTGAGCACGCCGGCGAGCGCCCACGCCGCGAGCAACCACCCCGGCGCGCCCACCAGACGCGAAGACTCCGCCGACACCAGAAAGATGCCCGACCCGATCATCGAACCGACGACGATCATCGTCGCGTCGAGCAAACCAAGCCCGCGTTCGAGTTTCGGCGATTGAGTCGTCTCCGCGGTCTTCATAAATTTGCGCGTCGGCTAAAAGGGGCAGGACGGGCGCGTATGTTGCAGCGTTCGCGCTTCGACTGTCAAGGTTTATGATCTGAATTACCCTCGCTTGACAGTCGCCGTGCGGCTCACCTAGTCTTGATTGTCAGCAATACATCAACTTTATTGTTTACCTGCCAAAAGAATCTGAACCGGCACACAAAATATTTTCAATGATTAAAGAAGAACTGACGCAATTAATTCGCGAGC